>NZ_JAMYLN010000004.1:0-276596 GCF_040318035.1 Mesorhizobium sp. M1329
TCGGGAGAGAACTTGTTGGTCGTCTTGCTTGTCATGGCTCCACCTTCTCAGGAGTTGGAGCCTCCGATCAACCCGGGGCGGTTCACTCTAGCGGAACTGCCTTGTACATACTTCCCCAAAGTATCGAGACTTGTTTCGGCAACCGAGGTTCTCCTGGCCCCGGCCCCGCGGAATGGGTCGCCAGCCTATCTGGTGCTCCGCGACTTGGAGAAGCGCGCGATAGCGGCCCGTTCTCTCTCGGGTGGAAAGCTGGACGACACAACACTCGATGCGCTGGACGGCTGGATTCGGGATCCGCGCATCTACGCGAATCTAGGCGCGGCTTTGGCCCCAGAGGTTCGCACTAAGCTTGCGTCGTATATACCTAATCATCAATTGAAGTTGCGGCTAAGTAGTGAATGTCACGTCCCGCATTGTACTACACGGTCCGTCGGAAGATCGAACGGGCTTGAAGATCCCCGAGGAGCAGGCCGTCATGGATTATGCCTGAGCTGCGGGTAGTCCCCATCTACCCCCCAGCCAACCGCGGCAGCAGAAAAATCTCCGCCCCTTCCGGCAGTTCCTTCGACCAGGTGTCGCGATAGATCGTCCCGTCGATGGCGACGGCGATGCCGCGATCGATGTATGGCTCGAGGCCGGGATACTGTTCCGCCAGTTTCCTGAACAGCTCCCGAATATCCTTCGCCTCGATCTCGACCTTGCTCTTGCCTCCGGCGATCGCGCCGAGCGATCCCCAGAGCGTTACTTCGACCATCAGCCTTCCCGTTCTGCCTCGAGCGCCGCCAGGATGCGCGGCGGCGACATCGGGATGTGCGTCATGCGCACGCCCGCGGCGTTCGACACCGCATTGGCGATCGCCGCCAGCGGCGGCACGATCGAGGTCTCGCCGACGCCGCGCACCCCGTAGGGATGGTTGGGGTTTGGGATCTCGAGGATCTGCGTGTCGATCATCGGCAGGTCCGAGCAGACCGGGATCCGGTAATCCAGGAATCCAGGGTTCTGCAGCCGCCCGTCCTTGCCGTAGATGTACTCCTCGTTGAGCGCCCAGCCGATGCCTTGCGCGGCACCCCCCTGGTACTGCCCCTCGACATAGGTCGGATGCACCGCCTTGCCGGCGTCCTGAACGACGGTGTAGCGCAGCACCCTGGTGGAGCCGGTCTCGGGATCCACCTCGATATCGCAGATATGGGTGGCGAAGGAGACGCCGGCGCCGTCGGCGACGAGCTCACTATGGCCTGCGATGGGTCCGCCCGTCTTGCCGGAAGCGGCCGCGATCTCCTTCAGCGACAGCGGCGAAAGGTTACCGTGCGTCGCGCCTTTGGCAATCGCGTGACCCTCTTCCCAGACCACATCGTCGACGGGTATATCCCACATCTGTGCGGCGCGTTCCCGCAACACCTTGATGGCATTGCGTGCCGCCGAGATCGTCGCCATCGAGGAGGAGAAGGTGCCGCGGCTGCCGTCCGTCATGTCGTTGTAGCCAAGGCTGGACGTATCGGCGACCACCGCCTTGATCTGCTCATAGGGGATACCAAGCTCCTCCGCCGCGACCAGCGACAGCGAGGCGCGCGAACCACCCACGTCAACGGTTCCGACGGCAAGCGAGACCGAACCGTCCATGCCGATGTTGAGGTCGGTGCAGGTCTGGCCACCGAAATTGAACCAGAAGCCGCAGGCCATGCCGCGGCCCTGATTCTTGCCGAGCGGCGCCTTCATATGCGGGTGGTTCTTCACCGCCTCCAGCGTCGGCCCGATGCCGATCGGGCCGTATACCGGTCCGTAGGAGGATCTGGTGCCTTCCTGCGCCGCGTTCCTGATCCGGAACTCGACGGGATCCATGCCGATCTCCTTGGCCAGTTCGTCGACCGCGCTTTCCACCGCAAACGCCGCCATCGGAGCCGACGGCGCGCGATAGGCCGCGGTCTTGGGCCGGTTGACCAGCACTTCGTAGCCGACCGTCTTGACGTTCTCGAGCTTGTAGCAGGCAAAGGCCGTCATGGCGCCGATCTCGGCCCACATGCCGGCATAGGGGCCGCAGCTATAGCGCAGCGTCGCCTCTGCCGCCGTGATCGTGCCGTCCTTGCGGGCGCCGATCCGAACATCGATCGAGGTGGCGCTGGTCGGGCCGGAGGCGCGGAACACCTCGTCGCGTGTCATGACCAGCTTGACCGGCCGGCCGGCCTTTCGCGACAGCGCCAGCGCTACCGGCTCGGCCCAGACATGGGTCTTGCCACCGAAACCGCCGCCGATCTCCGACGAGGTGACGCGGAGCTTCGAGGCTTCCATGCCAAGTAGCTGGGCGCAGTGCTGCCGGTAGACAAAATGGCCTTGCGTACAGACCCACAGGTCCGCGGTACCGTCGGAGCTGACATTGGCGACGCAGGCATGCGGCTCGATGTAACCCTGGTGTGTCTGCTCGGTCTTGAAGGAGCGTTCGACGACGAAATCGGCCTGGCCGAAACCCTGGTGGATGTCGCCATGGCCATACTGGGTGCGCTTGGTGACATTGGAAGGCTTGACGGGCTTCTCCTCGAGGCCCTCGGTGAAGATGGCGTCGTTGACCAGGGGTGCGGAGTGCTTCATCGCCTCGTCGACATCGGTGACATGCGGCAGCACCTCGTAGTCGACCTCGATCAGCTTCAGGGCCTGCCTCGCCGTGCGGGCATCGACCGCAGCGACCGCGGCCACGGCGTGGCCGTCATAGAGCGCTTTCTTGCGCGCCATGCAGTTGTCGAGGATGTCGTACATGGCGGCATCGCCGTCGGTGAGGTCGGGCAGGTCGGCCGCGGTGATCACGGCCTTGACGCCGGGAAGCATCTGCGCCTTCGACGTGTCGATCTTCCTGATCGTGGCATGCGCATGGGGGCTTCTGAGAACGCGCCCGACGAGTTGCCCGGCCATGTTGAAGTCGGCGCCATAGCGTGCGCGGCCCGTCACCTTGTCGACGCCGTCGGGACGGATGGGGCGCGTGCCGACAGAGGTGAAATTGCGCCCGGAGTAACGCGGATCGAAATTCATGCGTGCGCTCCCTTCATCACGCTGGCGGCGTCCTGAACGGCACGCACGATCTTGTCATAGCCAGTGCAGCGGCAGAGGTTCCCGGCAAGGCCGAAACGGATTTCCTCCTCGGTCGGATCGGGGTTCTTGGCCAAAAGGTCCTTGGCCGCCATGAGGAAGCCCGGCGTGCAGATGCCGCATTGGAGTGCGGCGTGTTCCAGGAACTTCTGCTGCAGCGGATGCAGCCTGTCGCCATGCGCCATGCCCTCGATGGTCTCGACGTGCCGGCCCTCGGCTTCCGCGCCGAGCACCAGGCACGAGCACACCAGCCGATCGTCGAGGATGATGCTGCAGGCCCCGCAGTCGCCGGTGCCGCAGCCTTCCTTGGCGCCCGTCAGCCCCAGGCGATCGCGCAGGACGTCAAGCAGCGTCTCGTCCGGCTGGCAAAGGAACTCGACATTGTCGCCGTTGATTGTCGTTGATACTGCCACACCAGCCATCATTTGCCTCCTGCGCGTGCATAGGCGGTCGTGGCGGCCCGCTTGGCCAGCACACCCGCAACTTTCCGTCTGAATTCGATAGTGCCCCGCTTGTCGTCGATCGGGCGGCAGGCGCCCGAGCAGACCTTGGCGAGCCTCTCCAGCGTGGCTTCATCCAGCCTGGAGCCGATGAGAACCTCGGCGGCCTCCTCGACCAGAATCACCGTCGGCGCCAC
Source organism: Mesorhizobium sp. M1329 (assembly GCF_040318035.1). Lineage (NCBI taxonomy): Bacteria > Pseudomonadati > Pseudomonadota > Alphaproteobacteria > Hyphomicrobiales > Phyllobacteriaceae > Mesorhizobium > Mesorhizobium sp. M1329. The sequence continues at coordinate 3,713 of NZ_JAMYLN010000004.1, forward strand.
GGCGCCCAGCGCCAGGCGGGCGGATTTGACGCGACCTTGCTCATCGAGCGTCAGGTTCACGCCGGCGCTTACCACGGCGATGTCCATCTCCGTGCGCGGAATGAAACGCAGATAGGCATCGCCCGAACGTGGCAGACGTTTATCGAGCAGGATTGCCTCGATGATCTCGCCCTTGGCCAGCGACGTCTTGCCCGGCCCAGTCGGTACCGCTTCCACGGCAATCGTGCGCCTGGTTCCCGGGCCGACGACCACCGCCTTGGCGCCAGCGGCTACCAGCGCCGGCACGCTGTCGGCGGCGGGCGAGGCGTTGCACAGATTGCCGACGATGGTGCAGCGTCCCTGCACCTGCTTCGAGCCGATCAGGTTCGCTGCTTCGACGACGCCGGGCCATGCGTTCTTCAGGGCCTTGCTCTCGCCCAGCACGGCGCAGGGGACCGCCGCGCCGATGCTGAAGCCCTCGGCTGTTTCCCTGATCTCGCCAAGCCCGTCGATCGCCTTGATGTCGACGATCAGGTCGGGTTCGATAAAGCCGCCTTTCATTCTCACCAAGAGGTCGCTGCCTCCGGCGAGGATGGCGGCCGTGCCGGCTGAACCGGCCAACAGGCCGGCGGCGTCTTCAATTGAAAGCGGACGTATGTAACGCATCGTCTCCCCTTAGTGGTCATAGTCACATCAACTGATATAAACCGTCTCTCCGCAATGGCCATCCCGTTCGTGCATTCGCGGATTGGGCCAGGCGGCGCAATTTCATTTGCCCGTCCAACTGGACACACCGCTAGCCATTAATGCTCGATCGGCCCCTTCGGCATCACCAGCGCCGTGCCGGCCGTTGTCGGGCGCTCGATCATGCGGCGGACACGGGGTGGCTCGTTGCCGCTGTGCAGGGCCCTTATACGCTCGCCGATGACCGCGTCGGCGTAGGTTGCGCGCCGATTGTGGCGGATATATTCGACCCAGGTCGGCGTGTGGTAGTGCTCGATCCATATCGAGGGATTTTCGAGGTCGCGCGCCAGCGTCCAGTTGCGGGCGCCGTCACGCCGGCGGACGCGGCCGCGCTCGGCCATGGTGGCGAGGAATTCCGGTACGTCCTCGTTACGGATGACATATTCGATCATGATGGCGATGGGGCCGCTGCGCGGCTTGAGATCAAGCGCCAGATGCGGCTCCTGAAAACGGTTGAGCGGGTCGAGGTTGAGCACAGCCTGCTGCGGCAGCGGCAGCAGCAGGCCGATGGCGCCTCCCGCCAGCATGGCGACGCTGGCCGCCATCAGGGCGACTTCGGCGCCATGCGCGTCAGCAACGACGCCCCAGACCCAGCTGCCGAGCGCGATGCCGCCGAAGGTCGCGGTCTGGTACACCGAAAGCACACGGCCAACCACCCAGCGCGGCGTCGACATCTGCACGGTGACGTTGAAGTGCGACAGCGCCATCACCCAGCAGGCGCCGCCGACCAGCAGGCCGAGCGACGTCTGCCAGGCATGATTGCTGACGGCGGCGTTGAAGGCGCAGACAGCGAAACCGGCAAATGCCATGCGCACCATGGTTTCGCTGGACAGCAGCTGCCGCAGCCTGACGCTGGTCAGCGCGCCGCCGACGGCGCCGATGCCGAAAGCGCCTAGCATGATGCCGTAGCTCAAGGCATCGCCCTTGACGACGTCGCGCGCGACCAGCGGCAGCAGCGCCAGGACCGCTCCGGCGCTGAAGCCGAAAGCCGAGCTCCTGACCAGCACCTTGCCGATGTTGGGCGACATGGCGACATAGCGCAGGCCGGCGCCCATTGCGGCGCCCAGCGTCTCGCGCGGCAAGGTCGATGCCGGCAATTCCGGCCTCCAGCGGGCCAGCACGACGATGAGGCCGACATAGCTCAGTGTGTTGACGGCAAAGGCCGCGGCGGCGCCTGCGGCGGCAACGATGATGCCGCCGATCGCCGGGCCGACGCTGCGCGTCAGGTTGAAGCCCATCGAGTTGAGCGCGATCGCCGCCGGCACCTTGGTGCGAGGCACCATGTCGCCGACCGAAGCCTGCCAGGACGGACTGTTGAGCGCGGTGCCGCTGTCGATCAGGAAGGTGAAGGCGAGCAGCGTCCACGGCGTCATCAGGTCGAGATAGGTGAAGACGGTCAGAAGAGCCGAGACGACGAGCATGAAGATCTGCGCGATCAGCATGATTTTGCGCCGGTTGAAGCTGTCGGCGATGGCGCCGGCCAGCAGCGCGAAGAGCATGATCGGCAAGGTGGTCGAGGCCTGGACCAATGCCACCTGGTAGGACGAGGTGGCGATCGTCGTCATCATCCAGGCGGCGCCAACGCCCTGGATCAGGCCGCCGAAATTGGAGACGAGGCTGGCGGACCACACCGCCCGGAAGATGCCGTGCCGGAACGGCGCCAGCGCCGAGGCGCTTTCGCTTTCCGGTGTGTCGTCGTTCATAAATGCTTTCCCGGGCTCAAATGCGTTTGTTCTTCCGATGAATCGGCCCCTCAAGCCAAGGATTCAAAAAATAGAACATCATTTCGCAAAGGGCGAACGCATTCTGGAAAAACATCATGGTCCAACAACAAGATAGCGGACCGTCAGCGCGTGCCTTTGCAGGCGGAGCGGCCGGTCAGGCCGGCGGCACCGCTTGCCACGCGCTGCCATGTAATTGCCAGGCGCCGCCGGTTCTAGCGGTCCTCGAAGCCGGTCAGCACGCCGACGGCGTTGATGCCGATCTCCTCGACGGCGTAGCCGCCTTCCATGACGAACAGCGTCGGCAGGCCGAGCCTGGCGATGCGGCGGCCGATCCTGGGATAGTCGCCGGTTTTCAGCTTGAACTGGCTGATCGGATCCTTCTCGAACGTGTCGACGCCGAGTGACACCACGACGACGTCGGGAGCATAAGCCGAAAGCCTCGTGCAAGCGTCCTCGAGCGAGGCGTTCCACACCTCCCAGCCGGTGCCGAAGGGCATCGGGTAATTGTCGTTGAAGCCTTCGCCGTCGCCCTCGCCGCGTTCGTCGGCATGGCCGAGGAAGAAGGGATATTCGGTCATCGGATCGCCATGCAGGTTCAGCACCTGAACGTCGCCGCGGCGGTAGAAGATCTCCTGGGTACCGTTGCCGTGGTGATAGTCGACGTCGAGGATCGAAACGCGCGCGGCGCCATGGTCGCGAAACCATTGCGCGGCGACGGCGGCGTTGTTGATGAAGCAATAGCCGCCCATGAAGGCCGCCCCGGCATGGTGCCCCGGCGGGCGGCAGAGCGCGAAGGCGGAAGGCTCACCGGCCTTGACCAGCGCGGCGGCGGTCAGCGCGACGTCATAGGACGACTTGATGGCGTCCCATGTGCCTTTGACGAACGTCGCGCCGCCGTCGAAGGAGTAGAAGCCGAGCAGCGCATCGATGCCTTTCGGGCGCACGTCGCCGCGCAGGCCGCGCGTCGGCCAGGTGAAGGGAATGGCCGAACCGCTGCGGCCGGAGGCTTCCCAGAGCGGCCACACGGTCGGCAGGAAATCGATGTAGTCGCTGGCATGCACCTTCCCGGCGGCGGCGAGGTCGTGGATTTCCGGCGGCAGGATCGGACCGAGCTTCTCGCTCTCCACCCGCGCCCTGATGAACTCGGCGCGCGAAGGCTTTTCAAAAGCCGGCACGATGGCGCCGGCGATCAATTCGACATTGCCGGCATGGCTGGCATGGAGAGGCGAAAAAACAGTCTTCATGAAATTGTTTCCGTGGTGAGACGCGGCGACCCTAACCGTCCTGCACTGCCTTTCACAAGGCGCTGGGCCAACCAGCCATGGCTTGCTGGCCCGGCAGCCGGTCGTCTAGCCTGCCGGCAGCTCAACCGAACCGCGGGTAATCATGAGTTCAAATGCCGACCTGATCGTCACCAATGCCCGTGTGCTGACCATGGACGAAGGCAATCCGACGGCCGAGGCGGTGGCGATAAAGGGCGGCAACATCCTGGCGGTTGGCGATCGCCGGACGATCGAGGCGCTGAAAGGGCCGGCCACGAAGATCATCGATGCGCAAGGCGGGTCGGTGGTGCCGGGCTTCATCGAAGCGCATATGCATCTTTCGGCGGCGCGGCCGAGCTCGACAATCTGCACCTTCAGGGCGTGCATGGCTTCGATGCGCTGAGCGACGCGATCCGCGCCTATGCGGCGGCACGGCCGAACGCCAAATTGCTGCTTGGGGCAGGCGTCGACTACACCATCCTTTCCAAGGAAGAGCCGGTCACCCGCCATCATCTCGACCGCATCATCGCCGATCGGCCGTTCGCCATGTCGGCTTCCGATCACCACACGATGTGGGCCAACACCAAGGCGCTGGAACTGGCTGGCATCCTGCACGGCAAGCAACTCGGTCCCGGCAACGAGATCGTCATGGGCGCCGACGGCCTGGCGGCCGGCGAATTGCGCGAGGGCGAGGCGTTCGGGCCTATCCTCGAGCTCTCCGGGCAGAACCGCGTTCGGCTCGGCCTTGCGACAGGCGGCGAGCCCGACCCGTATCCCTCCCCCGCCGAAGTCGCGGCCGATCGCGACCTGTTGCATTGCGGGCTGGAATGGTGCGCCCGCCACGGCATCACTTCGATCCAGAACATGGACGGCAACCTCTACCAGCTCGAACTGCTTGCCGGTTTGGAGCAGGAAGGCCGGCTGCTCTGCCGCACCAAGATACCTTTCCATTTCAAGAACTTCATGACGCTGGACATGCTGGAAAAAGCGTCGAGGATGGCTTCCGCCTACCGATCGGAATGGCTGTCGTCCGGCATGGTCAAGATGTTTTACGACGGCGTGCTGGAAGGCTGGACCGCGGTCATGGTCGGCGACTATGCCGACCGGCCGGGCTGGCGCGGTGAGCCGCTGTTCACGCCGGAGCATTTAGCCGAGGTGGCGGTGGAGGCCGACCGGCGCGGCCTGCAGATCGCCGTGCATTCGATCGGCGATGGCGCGGTGCGCGCGGTCCTCGACGGTTACGAGGCGGCGCGGCGGAAGAACGGCAGGCGCGACAGCCGGCACCGGGTCGAGCACATCGAGGTGACCACTGCCGCCGACGTGCCGCGCTTCGCCGAACTCGGCGTCATCGCCTCGATGCAGCCGCCGCACCCGCCCGGCGCCATGGACTTCCCGCTGGAGCCGACGCTTTCGCGCATCGGCCGCGAAAGATGGCCGCTGAGCTATGCCTGGCGGACGCTGAAGCAGGCGGGCGCGCATGTCGTCTTCGCTTCCGACTGGCCGGTGTCGCGGGTCGACCCGATCCTGGGCATTCAGGCGGCGGTGCTGCGCAAGCCTTGGGCAGAGGGCGACCCCGACCAGAGCTTCTCGCTGCTGGAAGCGCTTGCCGGCTATACGGTCGAAGGCGCCTATGCCGAATTCATGGAGCACCGTAAGGGCCGGCTGAAACCAGGCTATCTGGCCGATCTGGTGGTGCTGTCGGCCGATATCGAAGCAACTGAACCGGGTTTGCTACACAAGGTGCATCCGGTCAGCACCATCTGCGGCGGCAAGATCACTTATCAGGGTTGATGGTGGCGCTGACTATGGCATGAGGCTTGCGTTCTGAACCGAGGTCCAGATGCATGGTTGCCAAGCCGACCGGCATATGCTGACAATCGAAATGGGAACTGGATCCGCCATCAAGAGCGGACATGAAAATGGGGTAATGCGTGCCGGATCAACCGGGTAAGAGTGCAATCGAGGTCCGCGGCGTCCGCAAGGTGTTCGGTACCGGGGACGCACAAGTCGCCGCTCTCGACACAGTTTCGGTGTCGATCCGCGAGAACGAGTTTTTCACGCTGCTGGGGCCGTCGGGCTGCGGAAAAACGACGCTGCTGCGGCTGATCGCCGGCTTCGATTTTCCCAGCGAAGGCGAAATCCTGCTGCACGGCCGGGACATCGCGCCGCTGCCGCCGTTCAAGCGGCCGGTCAACACCGTGTTCCAGTCCTATGCGCTGTTCCCGCATATGACGGTGGCCGAGAATATCGGCTTCGGCCTGGAGATGCTGGGCAAGCCAAAAGCCGAAATCAAGGCGCGCGTCGCCGAGATGCTGAAGCTGGTCAAGATGGAGGCGCTGAGTGCCCGCCGCACCAGCCAGATCTCCGGCGGCCAGCAGCAGCGCGTGGCACTGGCGCGCGCGCTGGCGCCGCAGCCAAAAGTGCTGTTGCTCGACGAGCCGCTGTCGGCACTCGACTACAAGCTGCGCAAGGAGATGCAGATCGAACTGAAACGGCTGCAGCACCAGACCGGCATCACCTTCATCTTCGTCACCCACGACCAGGAAGAAGCGCTGACCATGTCCGACCGCATCGCGGTGATGTCGGCCGGCAAGATCCTGCAGGTCGGCACGCCCTGGGACATCTATGACAAGCCGGCCGAGCGCTTCGTCGCCGACTTCATCGGCGAAACCAATTTCCTGACCGCGGCCATCACCGGCATCGGCAATGGCAAGGCGCGCGCGACACTAAAATCCGGCGCGACGATCGACGCGACGGTGGCTGAGGGCTTCCAGCCGAAGGCGAATGCCACCCTGGTGGTCAGGCCGGAACATGCAAAGCTGACCGGCGGCAAGGGCGATCTTTCCGGAACCGTCGAAAACATCGTCTATTTCGGCACCGACACGCATATTCATGTCCAACTGGACAGCGGCGAAGCCTTCACCGTGCGCCAGCAGAACACGCGCAGCGCAGGCTGCGGTTTCGAGCGCGGCGACAAGGTCGGCGTCTCGATCGGCAACGATGCCGCGCAAGTGCTGAGGGATTGATGGCGAGCGCGGAAGAAGTCGCCAAAGCGGCCGAACGGCGCGACATCCGCGACCGCTGGCTGCTGTCGGCGCCGGCCCTGCTGATCATCTTCCTGGCAGCGACCGGCCCATTGCTGATCGTGCTGGTCTATTCGTTCCTGGCGCCCGGCGCTTATGGCGATGTGAAGTGGCAATTCTCGCCGGAGGCGTGGATTTCGGTGTTCATGGAACGCGACATCTTCGACGACACGCTTTCGCTCGCCGCTGCCCATGTCACCATTTTCTGGCGCTCGATCAAGCTTGCCGTCGTGACCACACTCGCCACCCTGGCGCTTGGTTTTCCGACCGCCTATTTCATGGCAACGCGCAGCGAGAAGACGCGCGACCTCTGGCTGTTCCTGATCACCATACCGTTCTGGACCAACCTGCTGATCCGCACCTTCGCCGTGCTGCAGATCATCCGCAACGAGGGTCTGATCAACACGGTGCTGCTCAGGCTCGGCATCATCTCGGCGCCGATCCAGATACTCTTCACCGACACAGCGATCCTTATCGGCATGGCCTATGTCTATCTGCCGCTGATGGTGCTGCCGATCTATGCCAGCATGGAGAAGCTGGATTTCCGCCTGGTCGAAGCTGGCTACGATCTTTATGCGACGCGCTTTCAGGTACTGAGACGCATCATTTTCCCGCTGGTCAAGCCCGGCGTCATCGCTGGCTCGATCCTGGTCTTCATCCCAGCGCTCGGCGCCTATGTTGCGCCCATCTTGCTCGGCGGCGGCAAGACCATGATGCTCTCAAACCTGATCGAGATGCAGTTCGGGCAAGGCCGCAATTGGCCGCTCGGCTCGGCGCTGTCGATCGCCGTCATGATCATCGTCATGGTGGCGCTGCTTGCCTATGTGCGCAATGCCGGTCGGTCGGAGGTGCGCCATGGCTAGAAGCTTCGAAATCAAGCATCAGCCAGGATTCACCGCGATCGCCGCGACCTGTTTCGTCGTGCTCTACCTGCCCATCGTCATACTCGTCGTCTATGCCTTCAATGCCGCGACTTCGACATCCGAATGGGGAGGTTTCTCGCTCAAATGGTTCCAGTCGGCCTGGCAGAATACGCAGGTGATCGACGCCACGCTGCGTTCCTTCCAGATCGGCACCATCGCGGCGACCCTTGCGACCATCGCGGCGACCATGGCGGCGCTCGCGACAACTCGCACGGCAGCCTATCCGGGCCTGACTTTCAAATATGCTGCGATCAACCAGCCGCTGATGGTGCCCGAGATCGTCACCGGCGTGGCGCTGCTGATCTTCTTTTCACGCATAAAGATATTCACCGGCTATTCGGGTCTTGGCTATCTGATCGCCGCGCATACGGCGTTCTGCATTCCCTTTGCCTATCTGCCGATCCGGGCGCGGCTGGAGAATATGGATCTTACGCTGGAGCGCGCTGCGGCCGACCTCTACGCGACGCCATGGCGGACGTTCAGGCGCATCACGTTGCCGCTGCTGTGGCCCGGCATCCTGGCCGGACTTATGCTGGCCTTCGTCATCTCGCTCGACGATGTTGTCATCACCGAGTTCGTGAAATCCGGCGGCCAGGACACGTTGCCAACCTACATGCTCGGCCAGATACGCCGAGGCATAACGCCTGAAATCAACGCGATTTCGACCGTGTTCCTGCTCTTGTCGGTCGCCATCGTGACGTTGTTTTTCTTCATCAGCAGGAAACGGGACTGAGCATGAAAATGGGAGTTAGAACATGAACTGGAAGACAACAGCGACCGCCATCGGGTTGGCGTTGCTCGCCTCGACGAGCCTGGCTCGCGCCGACGGCGAATTGAACATCTACAATTGGGGCAACTACACCAGCCCTGACGTGATCAAGAAGTTCGAGCAAAAATACAACATCAAGGTGACCATCACCGACTACGATTCGAATGATACCGCGCTCGCCAAAGTGCGTCAGGGCGGCACCGGCTTCGACATCGCGGTGCCCTCACAGACCTTCGTGCCGATCTGGATCAAGGAAGGCCTCGTCCAGGAAACCGATCCGGGCAAGATGGAGAACTTCAAGAACGTGGCGCCGGAATGGGCCAATCCCGATTTCGATCCCGGCCGCAAATATTCCGTGCCGTGGGCCTGGGGCACGGTAGGCATCGTGGTGAATACCGATGTCTACAACGGGCCGTCGGACAGTTGGGGCATCATCTTCAACACGCCCGATGAACTGAAGGGCAAGGTCAACGTCGTGCCGGAAATGAACGACGTCATGTTCGCGGCGACCAAATATGTCGGCGGCGCGCAATGCGCCAGCGACAAGGAAACGCTGAAGAAGGTGCGTGACACGCTGGTTGCCGCGAAGCCAAACTGGATCGCGATGGAATACAACACCATCGAGAAGATGGGCGCCGGCGATTTCAAGGCGACAAGCGACTGGAACGGATCGGCCCTGCGCCAGCGGCTGGCGAACCCCAAGATCCACTATTTCTATCCCAAGGAAGGTTTTGGTCTCTGGAGCGACAATGTCATGGTCCTGAAGGAAGCTAAGAACGTCGAGAACGCCAAGCTGTTCCAGAACTTCATCATGGATCCGGAGAACGCCGCCGGCCTGTCGGCTTTCCACCGCTATGCCAACGGCATTGCCGGTTCGGACAAGTACATGCCGGCCGATATGAAGGACGCGCCGGAGGTGATTATCCCGGAAGCCGTCAAGGCGCGCGGCGAGTTGCAGACACTGTGTTCCCCGGCGGTGCAGGACATCTACAGCAAGATCTGGACCGAACTGCAGAAGTAACCCGGCCCAACCCGGCGGCATTGCCGCCGGGTTTTTCCGGCGATCGGCCGTGCAAGCCATCGCCGCGGCGCTCGCCCAGAACCCAAAGACCGAAGGAAGCGCCTATGGCCGGCATGACCGCGTTCGAGACCAGGTATGGCTTTGCCCGCAAGCAGGTGCTGCTCGGCAATTGGCGGGAAAGCCCGTTCAGCCGGTGGTCGTTCCAGAATGCCGGCGAGCTGGTGCCGAGCGCTGCCGTGGCAGCAAAGCCGGGCAGCTGCGAGGCGCCGGCGCAGGATTTCGGCGGGCTACTTCGTGAAAAGGTTGCTCTTGCAGGCGGCGCGGAGACTATCGCGGCTTTTCTCAAGCGCTCCGACACCGACGCGCTGACGATCATGAAAGGCGGTAAATTCGTCGGCGACTGGTTCGCGCCGCATATGGAGTTCGGGGCGCGCCACATCGTCTTTTCGATCAGCAAGTCGCTGACCGCCATTGTTGCCGGCATTTTGGAAGGCGAGGGGCTTTTCGATCCGCAGGCTCCGGTAAGCCGCTATCTGCCCGAAGCCGCCGGCTCGGCCTATGGCGATGCGCGTGTGCGGCACGTGCTCGACATGAGTGTCAGCCTCGATTTCGAAGAGGCCTATCTCGATCCGGAAAGCGCATTCGCCCGCTATCGCCGCGCCATGCTGTGGAATCCAGGCGGGGGCACCGAGAGCCTGGCCACTTTCCTCATGACGCTGCAGGGCTTGGCCGAGCCGCATGGCCGGACGTTCCGCTACCGCTCGCCCAATTCCGACCTGCTCGGCATCCTGCTCGAACGCGCGTCAGGCCAGCGCTTCGCCGATCTGATGCGCGAAAAATTATGGGCGCCGCTCGGCGCCGTCAGCGATGCCTCCGTGACGGTCGACATGGAAGGCACGGCGCGCACCGCCGGCGGCATTTCGGTGACGCCGCGCGACCTCGCCCGGGTCGGCGAGATGATGCGGCAAGGCGGCGTAGCCAATGGCCGCCGTATCGTGCCGGAAGCCTGGGTGCGCGACACGACCGAAACAGGCGGTGACGCCGAGGCCTGGCAACGCGGCACGATGGCGTTCCTGTTTCCGCGTGGCCGCTACCGCAGCAAATGGTACCAGACGAGCGCGGCAAGCGGCGCCTTCTGCGGCATCGGCATCCACGGCCAGTGGCTTTACGTCAATCCGAAGGCCGAAATGGTAATCGCAAAGATGTCGTCGCAGCCGCTGCCGGTCGACGATCCGCTCGATCTGGATATGGTTTCGTTCTTCGAGGCGCTGAGCCGGATGGTCTGATCCGATCCAGACAGCCGACCTTTCCTGTGGACCTCTCGCCGGGTTGAAAATGGCGCAGTTGGCGCATCGGTGCTCTGCGCCTATGGTCGCTGCTCGTTTCGACCAGCGACAGGTACGACATGGCATCCGACATCAAGCGCATCGCAACCATCATAGCCGCCGAGATCGGCGCGCGGCCCGAACAGGCCGCGGCGGCGATCGGCTTGCTCGACGACGGTGCGACCGTGCCGTTCGTGGCGCGCTACCGCAAGGAGGTCACCGGCGGCCTCGACGACACGCAGCTGCGCGACCTTGCCGAGCGGCTGGCCTATCTGCGCGAGCTTGACGCGCGCCGCGACACCATCCTTGGTTCGATCCGTGAGCAAGGCAAGCTGACCGAAGAGCTCGAGGCAAAGATCGCTGCGGCCGTCACCAAGGCCGAGCTCGAAGACATCTACCTGCCTTACAAGCCGAAGCGCCGGACCAAGGCCGAGATCGCGCGCGAGCGTGGGCTGGGCCCGCTGGCGGAAGCTATTCTCGCCGACCGTACGGCCATGCCCGCCGAGCTGGCGCTGGCCTACATCAGCGAAGACGTCGTTGATACCAAGGCGGCCCTCGAGGGAGCGCGCGACATCCTGTCCGAACAGTTCGCCGAGAATGCCGATCTGGTCGGCAGATTGCGGACCTATATGAAGGAACGCGCCTTCCTGCGCTCGCGCGTCGTCGATGGCAAGCAGGAGGCCGGCGCGAAATTTTCCGACTATTTCGACCATGTCGAGCGCTGGGCCAACGTGCCCAGCCATCGCGCGCTGGCCATGCTGCGCGGCCGCAACGAGGAGGTGCTGTCGCTCGACATCGAAGTCGATGCCGACGATGCCTCTCCGGTGAAGCCGGTCGAGCGGATGATTGCAGAAGCCTACGCCATCGGCCGCCAGTTGCCGGGCGACCGCTGGCTGATGGAGGTCGCCGGCTGGACCTGGCGCATAAAGCTGTCGCTGCACCTGACGCTCGATCTGATGCGCGATCTGCGCGAGCGGGCCGAGGAAGAAGCGATCCATGTCTTCGCCCGCAATCTCAAGGATTTGCTGCTTGCCGCGCCTGCCGGCTCGCGGCCGACGATGGGCCTCGACCCCGGCATCCGCACCGGCGTCAAGGTGGCGGTGGTGGACGGCACCGGCAAGGTTCTGGCGACGACGACGGTCTATCCGTTTCCGCCGAAGAACGATGTCCGCGGCACGCAGGCCGAACTGGCCAAGCTCATCCGGCTGCACAAGGTCGAGCTGATTTCCATCGGCAATGGCACCGGCAGCCGCGAGACCGAAAGGCTGGTCGCCGACATGCTGGCCGATATGCCTGCCGGGTCCGGGCCGAAGCCGCTCAAGGTGATCGTCAGCGAAGCCGGCGCCTCGGTCTATTCCGCCTCGGCAACGGCGGCAGCGGAATTTCCCGGCCTCGACGTGTCGCTGCGCGGCGCGGTGTCGATTGCCCGGCGCCTGCAGGATCCGCTCGCCGAACTGGTCAAGATCGAGCCGAAGTCGATAGGCGTCGGCCAGTACCAGCACGACGTCGATCAGTACCGCCTCGGCCGCTCGCTGGAAGCGGTGGTCGAGGATGCGGTCAATGCCGTCGGCGTCGACCTCAACACGGCGTCGGCGCCGCTTCTGGCGCGGGTTTCGGGTCTCGGCGCATCGCTGGCCGAGGCGATCGTTGCGCATCGCGATGCCGCCGGCCCGTTCGCCAGCCGCCGCGAACTGTTGAAGGTCTCCCGCCTTGGACCCCGGGCGTTCGAGCAATGCGCCGGCTTCCTGCGCATTCCCAACGGCAGCGAACCGCTCGATGCCTCGGCGGTGCATCCGGAAGCCTATGGCGTGGCCAAAAAGATCGTCGCCGCCTGCGGGCGCGACGTTCGCTCGCTGATGGGCGACAGCGCCGCACTCAAGGCGCTCGATCCGCGCGTCTTCGTCGATGAGCGCTTCGGCCTGCCGACGGTGCGTGACATCCTGGCGGAGCTGGAAAAGCCCGGCCGCGATCCACGCCCCGGTTTCAAGACCGCGACCTTTGCCGATGGTGTCGACGACATCAAGGATCTGAAGCCCGGCATGCAGCTTGAAGGCACCGTCACCAATGTCGCGGCCTTCGGCGCCTTCGTCGATATCGGCGTACACCAGGACGGATTGGTGCACGTCTCGCAACTGGCCGATCGGTTCATCAAGGACGCGCATGAGGTGGTCAAGGCCGGCGACGTGGTCAAGGTGCGTGTCGTCGACGTCGATATCAAGCGCAAGCGCATCGGCCTGTCGATGCGCAAAGACGGTGACGGTGGCGCACCGCGCGACAATGGCAACAGGCCGGTGCCGCGCGCGCCGGCGCCCCAACGCCAGCCGGAGCGGCCGGCGCAGCAGGGCGCGTTCGGCGCCGCTTTGGCCGATGCGTTGAAGCGGAAGTAGCAGGCGATCGCTTCAGACAAAAGCTAAGCGCTCGACAGGGCAATTGTCGAGGCGCCGTCGGCGAAGTTGCTGATCTCCCCCCTTGCGGGGGAGATGCCCGGCAGGGCAGAGGGGGGTGCTGTCCCGCCGACCTGTCAACCAATTACAGCCACGCCCTCAGGCTTCTGGTTGGGAATGGCTGAAGTTGGCGATCCTTCCCACCCCCCTCTGTCCTGCCGGACATCTCCCCCGCAAGGGGGGAGATCGGATGTCGCTGCGGCTTTCGCCAATCGCCAACGCGGCGGGTTTTGTGTTTGAGGGTCTCTTGCTTCGAGCTCCGAAGCGAAAACATTTTAGACGCGACTGAGCAGCCAGGCGCCGCCCGACATTGATGATCCATCACCAATGCTCATGGATCGGCGACGCTATTTCGTTTGATTTTTTCAGGACGGGAGCCGATAAGCCGCGCGTTTCAAGATTTCTGTTTCGATGCATGTCGTTATCTCCAAGCTGCCGGACACCCTCGGGTCAGGCCCGCGGGCAAGCTTTGGGCGACATGCATGAGTTTGGGAGACCGAGAGCCATGGCCGCCGACAAGAACGCATTCGTCTGGGATGATCCTTTCCTGATCGAGGACCAGCTTTCGGAGGACGAGCGCATGGTGCGCGATGGCGCCGCGGCGTTTGCCGCCGACAAGCTCGCTCCGAAGATCGAGGAAGCCTATCTCGAGGAAAAGACCGACGCCGGGATCTTTCGCGAAATGGGCGAGGCGGGTCTGCTCGGCATCACCATCCCCGAGGAATATGGCGGGCTCGGCGCCAACTACGTCACCTACGGGCTGGTCGCGCGCGAGGTCGAACGCGTCGATTCCGGCTATCGCTCGATGATGAGCGTGCAGTCGTCGCTGGTGATGTATCCGATCCACGCCTATGGCTCGGAAGAACAGCGCAAGAAATACCTGCCGAAGCTGGCGTCGGGCGAATGGATCGGCTGCTTTGGCCTCACCGAGCCGGATGCCGGTTCCGACCCGGGCGGCATGAAGACACGGGCCGAAAAGACCGCGAACGGCTACAGGATCTCCGGCTCGAAGATGTGGATTTCCAACGCGCCGATCGCCGACGTGTTCGTCGTCTGGGCAAAATCGGCCGCGCATGACAACGAGATTCGCGGCTTTGTGCTGGAAAAGGGCATGAACGGGCTGTCGGCGCCGAAGATCGGCGGCAAGCTGTCGCTGCGCGCCTCGATCACCGGCGAAGTGGTGATGGAAGGCGTCGAGGTCGGCGAGGACGCGCTGCTGCCCAATGTCTCGGGTCTGAAAGGACCGTTCGGCTGCCTCAACCGCGCGCGCTACGGAATCTCCTGGGGCGCCATGGGCGCGGCGGAAGATTGCTGGCACCGCGCCCGCCAGTATGGCCTCGACCGCAAGCAGTTCGGCAAGCCGCTGGCCGGCACGCAGCTTTTCCAGAAGAAGCTCGCCGACATGCAGACCGAGATCGCGCTGGGCCTGCAGGGCAGCCTGCGCGTCGGGCGGCTGATGGATGAAGGCAAGATGGCGCCGGAGATGATCTCGCTCGTCAAGCGCAACAATTGCGGCAAGGCGCTCGACATCGCCCGCCAGGCCCGCGACATGCATGGCGGAAACGGCATCCAGATCGGCTACCACGTCATGCGCCACGCCCAGAACCTGGAAACCGTCAACACCTATGAGGGCACGCATGACGTGCATGCGCTGATCCTCGGGCGGGCGCAGACAGGGTTGCAGGCGTTCTTTTAGGGTTCAGGTGTTCTCCGCTCCAAGGTGCTGGCATCTCCTCCCGCAAAGCGGAGATCGCCAACTTTCCGTCGACCATGCCATATTTTGTTCTTGCTTTGTGCCGGCAGCTATGCTACTAATTTGGTTATAGTGCTAATTGGCACCGACGACCCGCCCACCGAGGCGGGTTTTCTTTTCAGCTCTTTTCGACCAAGCATCGCGTATGCTGCCGATCATCGATATCGGCGGGAAGCGCCCGGTGCTGACCCGCCGGCCTTCGGCTCTGCAGCGTTGCAACGTCGTGCCGCCACGCTGCGGAATCCCAGGGTCGGCGCTCCGTTTCGTGAGGCTGTGAAGCTGCTTAATTTAGGTGCAGCGCAACATCTCTGCTTGGAGAATGGTCAGCATTCGTGTCAGGGTTCAGCGAACTCCTTTTGAAACGCCGACTTCAGGGGCACCATGGCAATTCTGGCAGCCGTCTATCACCTGACCCACTACAAATACGACCGGCCGGTCATATTGGGCCCGCAAGTCATAAGGTTGCAGCCTGCGCCGCATTCCCGCACCAAGGTGCTCAGCCATTCGCTGAAGGTCGGGCCGGCAAACCACTTCGTCAATCTGCAGCAGGACCCCTACGGCAATTTCCTGGCCCGCTTCGTGTTCCCCGAACCGGTGACGGAACTGAAGATCGAAGTCGACCTCGTTGCCGACATGACCGTCTACAATCCGTTCGATTTCTTCGTCGAGCCCTCGGCCGAGACGTTTCCGTTCGAATACCCCGAAGAGATCAGAGATGATCTGACCATCTACCGTACGCCCGAACCGGCGGGGCCGCTGTTGGAGGCATTCCTGAAAACCATCGCGCGCCACCCGACCAATACCGTCAATTTTGTCGTCGACCTCAATGCGCGGCTGCAGCGCGAGATCGCCTATATCGTGCGCATGGAAACCGGCGTTTTCTCGCCCGAGGAAACGCTGGCGGCCGGCAAAGGGTCGTGCCGGGATTCCAGCTGGCTCCTGGTGCAGATACTGAGGAACCTCGGCATCGCCGCGCGCTTCGTCTCGGGCTATCTGATCCAGCTCAAACCCGACCTCGTCGCGCTCGACGGACCGGCTGGCACAGCCGTCGACTTCACCGATCTCCATGCCTGGTGCGAGGTGTATCTGCCGGGCGCCGGCTGGATCGGCTTCGATCCGACCTCCGGCCTGCTCACCGGCGAAAGCCATGTGCCGCTCGCGGCAACGCCGCATTTCCGCAATGCCGCGCCGATCTCCGGCATGGCGAGCTTCGCCAATGTCGAGTTCGGTTTCGACATGAGGGTCGACCGCATCGCCGAGCATCCGCGCATTACCAAGCCGTTCTCCGACGAGAGCTGGAAGGCGCTGGACGCGCTGGGGGTCCAGGTCGATGCCGCGCTCCAGGCCGGCGATGTGCGGCTGACCATGGGCGGCGAGCCGACCTTCGTCTCAATCGACGATTTCGAGGCTGCAGAGTGGAACACCGCCGCCGTCGGGCCAACCAAGCGCGAAAAGGCCGATGCACTGATCCGCCGGCTGCGCGAACGCTTCGCGCCGGGCGGCTTCCTGCATTATGGGCAGGGCAAATGGTACCCCGGCGAAAGCCTGCCGCGCTGGACGTTCTCGCTCTACTGGCGCACGGACGGCGAGCCGGTGTGGAGCGACCCGTCGCTGATCGCACATGAAAAGAGCGAGGCGGATGTCGGACCGAAGCAGGCCGAGAGCCTGCTGACGGCGATTGCCGACGAACTCGGCATCGACAAGACGATGGTCAGCGAAGCCTATGAGGATCCGGCTGAATGGCTGCTGAAGGAAGGCAAGCTGCCGGGGAATGTCGATCCCTCCAATTCGAAGCTGGAGGATCCGGAGGAGCGCAGCCGCATGGCGCGGGTGTTCGAACGCGGGCTGACCAAGCCGTCGGGCTATGTGCTGCCTGTCCAGCGCTGGAACAGCCAGGCGTCCGGACCGCGCTGGCGCTCGGAGAAGTGGAAGACGCGGCGCGGCAGGCTGTTCCTGGTGCCCGGCGATTCGCCGGTCGGCTACCGCCTGCCGCTCGGCACGCTGCCTTATGTGCCGCCGGCGCAGTTCCCCTATATCGTGCCGGTCGATCCATCGCTGCCGCGCGGACCATTGCCGGCGCGCGAGGCGATCTTGCCCGGTGCTGCTTCTTCGCCCGCCCCGGCCGAACTGGAAGGCGCCGACGAGATCGCGCGATGCCAGCAGGCGGTATCCTTCACGGCCGTTACCGGCCAGCAAGACCGTGTCGAACAGGAGATCACCGAGATCGGCGGCGCCGTGCGTACCGCCCTTTCGGTCGAGCCGCGCGACGGACGGCTTTGTGTGTTCATGCCGCCGGTCGAGGCGCTGGAGGACTATCTCGAACTGGTCGCGGCGGCGGAGAACGCGGCAAAGGCGATCGGCCTGCCGGTGCACATCGAGGGCTACGGCCCGCCGCACGATCCGCGCCTCAATGTCATCCGCGTCGCACCCGATCCCGGCGTCATCGAAGTCAATATCCACCCCGCCGCGAATTGGCAGGATTGCGTGGCGACGACCACGGCGATCTACGAAGAGGCGCGGCAGACGCGGCTTGGCGCCGACAAGTTCATGATCGACGGCCGCCACACCGGCACCGGCGGCGGCAACCATGTCGTCGTCGGCGGCGCCACGCCCAATGACAGTCCGTTCCTGCGCCGCCCCGACCTGTTGAAGAGCCTGGTGCTGCAATGGCAGCGGCATCCGTCACTGTCCTATCTGTTCTCCGGCCTGTTCATCGGCCCGACCAGCCAGGCGCCGCGCTTCGACGAGGCACGCCATGATTCGCTCTACGAACTCGAGATAGCGATGGCGCAGGTGCCGCATCCGGACAAGGGCGCGGCACCCCTGCCGTGGCTGGTCGACCGGCTGTTCCGCAACCTTCTGACCGACGTGACGGGCAATACCCATCGCTCGGAAATCTGCATCGACAAGCTGTTTTCTCCGGACGGGCCGACGGGCCGGCTCGGGCTGGTCGAATTCCGCGGCTTCGAGATGCCGCCCAACGCGCGCATGAGCCTGGCACAGCAATTGCTGGTGCGCGCCATTATCGCCCGGGCCTGGAAGAACCCGCTCGATGGCCGCTTCGTGCGCTGGGGCACCTCGCTGCACGACCGTTTCATGCTGCCGCATTATGTCTGGGCGGATTTTCTCGATGTGCTGGACGACCTCAAGCTGAACGGCTTTGCGTTCCGTCCGGAATGGTTCGACGCCCAGCTCGAATTCCGCTTCCCGTTCTGCGGCGAGGTCCAGCACGCCGGCGTCAAGCTGGAACTCAGGCAGGCGCTCGAGCCGTGGCATGTGATGGGCGAGCAAGGCGCGATCGGCGGTACCGTGCGCTTTGTCGATTCCTCCGTCGAAAGGCTGCAGGTGAAGACCGAGGGGCTCAACCCGGAGCGTCACGCCGTCGTCTGCAACGGCCGCGTCGTGCCGATGAAGGTGACCGACAACAGAGAAATCGCGGTGGCCGGCGTACGCTTCAAGGCCTGGCAGCCGGCGTCGGGCCTGCATCCGGCGCTGCCGGTCAACACGCCGCTGGTCTTCGACATCTATGACCGCTGGTCGGGCCGCGCGGTCGGCGGCTGCGTATACCATGTGGCACATCCCGGCGGGCGCAGCTACGACACGTTCCCGGTCAATGGCAACGAAGCGGAGGCGCGGCGGCTCGCCCGCTTCGAGCCACGTGGCCATACGCCGTCCAGCTATGTGCTGCGCCACGAAGAAGCCTCTGAAGATTTCCCGATGACCCTTGACCTTCGGCGGCCGCAAAGACTCTGATCAGCCATGGCGAAGGGGAATCACAAAAAGCTGCGCAGCAAGCCGCAGACCCACAGTCTGCTGGAGCACTATCAGCCGATCGACGGCGTCGTCGACGAGATGGTCGATGCGTCGGGCAATCCGCGGCCGGCCTGGCGGCACTTCGTCGAGGCGCTGGAGGACCTGGGTCCGGAAAAGCTTGCCCAGCGCTTTGCCCGCGCCGACCAGTACCTGCGCGATGCCGGCGTCTATTACCGCGTCTACGACAAGGCCGGCGCCAATGAGCGGGAATGGCCGCTGGCGCATGTGCCGCTGCTTATCGAGGAGCAGGAATGGGCTGACATCAGCGCTGGCCTGGTCCAGCGGGCCGATCTGTTCGAGGAGACCATCGCCGACATTTACGGGCCGAACCGGCTGGTCGAGAAAGGCATTCTGCCGGCCGGATTGATCGCGGCCAGCCCGGAATATTTGCGGCCGGTCGTCGGCACCAGGCCGGCCAGCGGCCATTTCCTGCATTTCTGCGCCTTCGAGCTCGGTCGTGGCCCGGACGGCCGCTGGTGGGTGCTTGGCGACCGCACACAGGCGCCGTCGGGCGCCGGCTTTGCACTGGAAAACCGCGTCGCCACCACAAGGGCGCTGTCCGACATTTACGGCGAGATGCATGTGCACCGCCTGGCCGGTTTCTTCCGCCGTTTTCGCGATGCGTTGATCGGCATGGCCAAGCAGGCCGGCGGCCGTGTCGCCATCCTGACACCGGGCCCGCTGAACGAAACCTATTACGAACATGCCTATATCGCCCGCTATCTCGGCATCATGCTGCTCGAGGGCGAGGACCTGACCGTCTCCGGCGGCAGGCTGATGGTGCGCACGGTTTCGGGGCTGATGCCGGTCAGCGTCCTGTGGCGGCGGCTCGACGCCGCCTTCGCCGATCCGCTCGAACTGCGGCCGGACTCGCAGATCGGCACGCCGGGGCTGGTCGAAGCGGTACGGCAAGGGGCGGTTTCGGCCGTCAATGCACTGGGCTCCGGCCTGATGGAGACACGCGCGCTGCTCGCCTTCCTCCCGAAGATTTCACGCGCCCTGCGCAACGAGGAACTGCTGCTGCCGACCGTCGCGACGTGGTGGTGCGGGCAGGAGACGGAGCGCGCGCATGTGCTCGCCAATATCGACAGCATGGTGATCGGCCCGGCGCTGTCGACGCGGCTTGCCTTCGAGGACGATGGCTCGACCAAGCTCGGGTCAGCGCTGTCGGTCGAGGAACGGGCCGAACTCGTCGCCCGGATCGAACGGGACGGCGGCGACTTCGTCGGGCAGGAAGCGGTGACGCTGTCGACCACGCCTGTCTATGTCGGCGGCTGGCTGGAGCCGCGGCCGGCAAGCCTGCGCGTCTATCTGGCGCGGACGCCGGAAGGCTGGACCGTGATGCCGGGCGGTTTTGCCCGTGTCGGCTTTTCGCTCGACCCGACGGCCATCGCCATGCAGCGCGGCGGCCAGGCGGCGGATGTGTGGGTGGTCAGTGACAGGCCGGTGGAGCGCGAGACGCTGCTGCCGCAGGAGCACGACAGCTTCACCCGCACCCTGCCGGGCAGCCTGCCCAGCCGCGCGGCGGAGAACCTGACCTGGCTCGGCCGCTATATCGAGCGGTCGGAAGACACGGTGCGCATCCTGCGCGCCTACCATGTGCGGCTGGCCGAGACATCCGACCCCGAGATGCCGCTGCTCGCCGATATCAGCGACTATCTCGCGCCGTTCGGCATCGACGTCGAGACGGCAATCCCGTTGGGACTCATCGGCACGCTGGACAGCGCCGTTTATAGTGCCGGGCAGATCCGCGACCGCTTCTCGCCTGATGGCTGGCTGGCATTGAAGGATCTGTCGAAGACCATCCATCAATTTGCCGCGACAGTGGCGCCGGGCGACGACGCGACAAGGGCAATGACGGTCATCCTGCGCAAGCTGGCCGGGTTTTCCGGCCTGCTGCACGAGAACATGTACCGCTTTGCCGGCTGGCGTTTCCTGGAAATCGGCCGCAGGCTCGAGCGCGGCATCCAGATCGCCCGCACGCTCGCCCGGCTGACCAGAGCCCAGGCGCCGGAAGGTGCGCTCGACATGATGCTGGAGATCGGCGACAGCGTCATGACCCACCGTCGGCAATATCCGGTGCAGGCGGGGCGGCGCACGGTAGTCGACCTTTTGGCGCTCGATCCGCTCAATCCGCGCTCGATCCTTTTCCAACTCGAACGGCTGAAGGCCGAAATCGCGCTGTTGCCCGCGGTCGGCGCTGAAGGCCATATGTCGCCGGCGGCCAAGGAAATCCTGCAGCTCAACACGTCGATCGCCATCAAGGAGCCTTCGGACATGACGGCCAAGGCCCTCGGCGATCTCGCCAATGAAATCGGCGGGCTCTACAACAGCCTCGCCAAAGCCTATTTCGGATAGAGACGGCATGCTCTACGACATCAGGCTTCACCTGCGTTACGACTATGATGCGGCGGCCGGCGGCGGCCGCCATCAGGTCCGCGTGCTGCCGCCGACCATCCCTGGCGTGCAGCGCGTCATCGCCGCTTCACTGTCTTTTGTGCCGGCGCCCAGCGAACGTTCCGACTTTTCCGACTTTTTCGGCACCAGTGTCACCTCGATCGCCTTTCGGGACCCGCATGATGCACTCGACATCAGGATGAGCGCGCGTGTGTCGGTGTCGCGGCCGGAGCCCGGGCTCGACGTATCGCCGGACATACGCCGGCTGAGGGAAGAACTCGGCGCGGTGCACTCGCTGGCGCCGGCTTCGCCGCATCACTTTCTGGCCGCCAGCGATCATGCCGGCATCGACGCGGCAATCACTGCCTATGCGAAAGGCAGTACCGGCAGCTCGACGGTCGGCACGGCCATGGCTCTGTGCAACCGCATTCACCGCGATTTCACCTATGACGGCGAGGCGACGACGGTGCAGACGCGGGCCAGCGACGCCTTCGGCCTGAAGCGCGGCGTCTGCCAGGATTTTTCCCACATCATGATCGCCGGCCTGCGCGGCCTGGGCATCCCTGCAGGCTATGTCAGCGGATTCCTGCGCACCATTCCGCCGCGCGGGAAGCCGCGGCTCGAAGGCGCCGACGCCATGCATGCCTGGGTCAAGGTGTGGTGCGGGCGCGATGCCGGCTGGCAGGAATTCGATCCAACCAATGGCATGCGGGCAAGCAACGACCATATCACGGTCGGCTATGGCCGCGACTACTCCGATGTGGCGCCGATCGTCGGCGTGCTGAAAACCACTGGTGGACAGGTCGGCGAGCAGGCGGTCGACGTCATTCCGGTCGTGCTCGAAAAGGTGTGACGACGCACGTCTTCGTTGCACGGCGACGTCGATAGGCCGTTCTGGAACCAAGAGATCAAGAGGCGTTGGAACCTGCAGCCGGCAAGCGGCTTATCTACGGAAATTCCGTGGAGAGGACATGCTGGACAAATCCGGGTCGTCGTCTGGCCAATCGGCTGTGAGGAAAGCTGCACCAAAAAACGGGGTGCCGCAGAACGGAGCGCCGGAGAACGGCGCGCAAGCCTCGGCCGTTCGGGCCTCGCTCAACTATGTCACCGACACTGAACCCGGTATTCGCCGGCTGCGTTCGGGCAACGGGTTCTCGTACAAAGGACCCGACGGGCGGATTGTCGACGGGGAGGCGCTGGCACGCATCAAGGCGCTTGCCATTCCACCGGCCTGGACGGATGTCTGGATCTCGCCGGATGCCGACGGTCACATCCAGGCGACCGGTCGGGACCAGCGCGGCCGCAAGCAATACCGCTATCATCAGCACTGGGCGGAGGAGCGTGACGGCGTAAAATACTCGAGCCTGATCGCCTTCGCCGAGAGCCTGCCCGAACTGCGGCGGCAGATCGACGCCGATCTGCGCCGTCACGGCCTGCCGCTGGAACGCGTCGTGGCGGCTATCGTCTGGCTGCTCGACAACACAATGATCCGTGTCGGCAATGCCGCCTATGCCCGCGACAACAAGAGTTTTGGACTGACCACGCTGCGTGACCGCCATGTCGACATCAAGGGCTCGAGCCTGCGCTTCGCCTTCATCGGCAAATCCGGCAAGGAATGGAGATTGAAGCTTGTCGATCGCCGGATTGCCAAGGTCGTGCGTGGAGCGCAGGACCTGCCGGGGCAGAAGCTGTTCCAGTATCTCGACGAGGACGCAAACAGGCATCCGGTGCGCTCAGACGACGTCAACCGCTATATCAGGGAGAACGCCGGAGCGGAGTTCAGCTCCAAGCATTTCAGAACCTGGGGCGGCACCATCCATGCGGCGTCGCTGTTTGCGCAAACCGAACGTCCGGAAAGCCAGGCGCAACAAAAAAGGGTGATGAACAATGTCATCGACAAGGTTGCCGAGCGGCTTGGCAACACACGCGCGGTTTGTCGCCAATGCTACATCCATCCGGAAGTGTTCCGCGCCTGGTCCGAAGGACGGCTGCTTGGCGAAATGGCGGATGCCAACAAAGGCAAGCGCTCGATCGCCGGGCTCGACGATGAGGAGGCCCTGGTCTTGAGATGGCTGAAGGCAAGGGAATGACGCCGGACCGGAGGCGTATTTTTTTGTCGACGCCATGTCGGCATCGGTCCTAGTGTTTCGTCCTTTGATAGAGAAAAGGACGACCCATGCTCTACGCGATCCTCTGCTATGCCTCTGAAGACGTCGTCTGCTCCTGGAGCAAGGAGCAGGACGATGCGGTCATGGAAAAGCTTATCGGCGTGCAGGAAAAATATGCCCAGGCGGGCCGCCTTGGCCCAGTGGCGCGGCTCTTGCCGACGACCGCGGCGACGACGCTGAGGAAGGTCAAGGGCGAATCGATCGTCATCGACGGCCCATTTGCCGAAACCAAGGAACAGTTCCTCGGCTTCTACACACTCGAAT
Organism: Mesorhizobium sp. M1329; assembly: GCF_040318035.1. Taxonomy (NCBI): domain Bacteria; kingdom Pseudomonadati; phylum Pseudomonadota; class Alphaproteobacteria; order Hyphomicrobiales; family Phyllobacteriaceae; genus Mesorhizobium; species Mesorhizobium sp. M1329. The sequence continues at coordinate 27,382 of NZ_JAMYLN010000004.1, forward strand.
GCGCCGACCTCGATGAGGCCGTCGACTTCGCGCGCGAGCTTTCCGAGGTCAACCCGAGCGGCGGCTCCTATGAAATCCGGCCGGTCTCGCTCTTCAATCCCGCCAAGGTTTCCGCATGACCGAACTCGCCTGGATCAGCACGGCAATCAGCACCGCTCGCCCGCAGGTGATGGGGGCATTGCTGCGCTACTTCCGCGACCTCGACGCGGCGGAGGAAGCATTCCAGGACGCCTGCCTGAGGGCACTGAACAACTGGCCGAAAAATGGTCCGCCGCGCGATCCGGCAGCCTGGCTGATCTTCGTCGGCCGCAACAGCGGCATCGATGCGGTGCGCAAGCGCGCCAAGCAGGCGCCGCTGCCGGACGAGGACCAGATCTCCGATCTGGAGGATGCCGAGAGCGACGTCGCCGAGCGGCTGGACGGGGCGCATTACCGCGACGATATTTTACGGCTGCTGTTTATCTGCTGCCATCCCGACCTGCCGGCCACACAGCAGATCGCGGTGGCGTTACGTATCGTCTCCGGCTTGACGGTCAAGCAGATCGCCCGCGCCTTCCTCGTCGGTGAAAGCGCCATGGAGCAGCGCATCACGCGCGCCAAGTCGCGTATCGCCGACGCCGGGGTGCCATTCGAGACGCCGGGAGCGGTCGAGCGCTCCGAACGGCTCGCCGCCGTCGCCGCGATGGTCTACTTGATCTTCAACGAAGGCTATTCCAGCAACAGCGGCGAGGCTTCGGCGCGTGCGCCGCTTTGCGAAGAGGCGATCCGGCTGGCCCGCCTGCTGCTCAGGCTATTCCAGACCGAGCCGGAGATCATGGGGCTGACGGCGCTGTTGCTGCTGCAGCATGCACGCTCGCCCGCCCGCTTCGACGAGAACGGCGAGATCGTGCTGCTCGAAGACCAGGACCGCAGCCTGTGGAGCCGCAAGATGATCGATGAAGGCCTGGCGCTGGTCGACAAGGCGTTGCGCCATCGCAAGCCGGGTCCCTACCAGGTGCAAGCGGCGATCGCCGCCCTGCATGCGCGGGCGGAAAAGCCCGAGGATACGGACTGGAACGAGATCGACCTGCTCTACGGCCTGCTCGAGCAGATGCAGCCGTCGCCGGTGGTGACGCTCAACCGCGCCGTCGCGGTCTCCAAGGTGCGTGGACCGGAAGCCGCACTCGCAATGATCGAGCCGCTGGAGGGAAGGCTTTCCGGCTATTTCCATTTCTTCGGCCTCAAGGGCGGACTGCTGATGCAGCTTGGCCGCGGCGAGGAGGCGCGCGTCGCTTTCGACCGCGCCATCGCGCTTGCCAATACGGCCGCCGAGGCAGCGCATATCCGCATCCACATCGACCGGCTGATGAAAGAAAGCGCCGTGCGGGAAACCGCCAAGACGGCACACTAGAGCGCTTCACCATTTCACAGAAACGGTGAAGCGCTCTATCTCTTTGTTTTGACGCAATTCCGGACGGAAAACCGTTCACACTTTTCCTGGAATTGCTCTAATTCGCTCTATCTTGCTGGTTCAACAGTCGGACGCCGGCTTGGACCATGCCGGGGTGGCGATTTCTCCCTGAAACGCGTAATGCCACGCCACGACAGCGCCTGGTGTGCCGACCGGCAGGGAACCGGTATGGCGAAAAGCTTGGACCGACGCCATATGAGCGACGGGATCTGAAAGGGACGAAACGAAAATGACGATTGCGAAGGAAACGGCCGGGCTTCTGGCGAAACTGGGCGTTGCCGAGGGCGCGCTTACGGGCGGCGACCTCATCGTGCGCAGCCCGGTGACCGGCGAGCAGATCGCCGCGCTGAAGACCATCTCGCCGGCCGATGCGACGACGACCATCGACAATGCCCACAAGGCTTTCCTGGCGTGGCGGCAGGTGCCGGCTCCCAAGCGCGGCGAGCTGGTGCGGCTGCTCGGCGAGGAATTGCGCACACACAAGGCCGAGCTTGGCCGGTTGGTGTCGATCGAAGTCGGCAAGATCCCGTCCGAAGGCCTTGGCGAAGTGCAGGAGATGATCGACATCTGCGATTTCGCCGTCGGCCTCTCGCGGCAGTTGTACGGCCTGACCATTGCCACCGAGCGTCCCGGCCATCGCATGATGGAAACTTGGCATCCGCTGGGTGTCGTCGGCGTCATCTCGGCCTTCAATTTTCCGGTCGCGGTGTGGTCGTGGAACGCGGCACTTGCGCTGGTCTGCGGCGACGCGGTGGTGTGGAAGCCGTCCGAGAAGACACCGCTGACGGCGCTCGCCTGCGAAGCGATCTTCAAGCGTGCAGCAGAACGTTTCGGCGATGCGCCGAAGGGGCTGGCACCGGTGCTGATCGGCGATCGTGCCGTCGGCGAGATCCTGGTCGATCATCCCAAGGTGCCGCTGGTCTCGGCCACCGGCTCGACCCGCATGGGCAGGGACGTCGGACCGCGGCTGGCGAAGCGCTTTGCCCGTGCCGTGCTGGAGCTCGGCGGCAACAATGCCGGCATCGTCTGCCCGACGGCCGATCTGGACATGGCGCTCCGCGCTATCGCCTTCGGAGCCATGGGCACGGCCGGGCAGCGCTGCACGACGCTCAGGCGCCTGTTCGTGCATGAGAGCGTCTATGATGCTTTGCTGCCGCAGTTAAGGAAGGCCTATGAAAGCGTCTCGGTCGGCGATCCGCTGGAGACAAGCGCTCTGGTCGGCCCGCTGATCGACAAGGCTGCCTACGAGAATATGCAGAAGGCGCTGGAGCAGGCGGCTTCGCATGGCGGTAAGATAACCGGTGGAATGCGGGTCGAGAACGGCCATCCCGAGGCCTACTATGTGCGTCCGGCGCTGGTCGAAATGCCGCGGCAGGTTTCGCCGGTGACGGAGGAGACCTTCGCGCCGATCCTCTATGTGATGAAATATACGGACTTCGACGCCGTGCTGGAAGAACACAATGCGGTGGGAGCGGGGCTGTCATCGTCGATCTTTACCCGCGACCTGCAGGAATCCGAGCGCTTTCTTAGCGTCGACGGATCGGACTGCGGCATCGCCAACGTCAATATCGGCACGTCAGGGGCCGAGATCGGGGGTGCCTTCGGTGGCGAGAAGGAGACCGGCGGCGGCCGCGAGTCGGGGTCCGATGCCTGGAAGGCCTATATGCGGCGCGCCACCAATACGGTGAATTATTCCAAGGCGCTGCCGCTTGCGCAGGGCGTGTCGTTCGACATCGATTGAAATGCCGGACCTTCGTCGCGGTGGCGCCAACATCGCGACGAAGGCGTTCGACTCGCTGTTCAGCTTGCTTCGGAAGTTACAACACAGTTGTCGAAGGCTGCATCGATGATGGCGAGCTTGACCGCCTGGGCGGTCATGTATTCCTGATAGAACTCGCTCGACACCCACATGACCGAATGACCGCGCTGGCCCAGCCAGCCGATGCTGCCGAGTTCCTCGGCATCGCGCAATTTGCGCGACAGGTGAGTCCGGGAAAGCTTGAGCCAGTTCGCAAAATCCCGGATTGAGACGACACCGGTCGGAATTCGGTCCAGATCGGCATGATCGGGATCGACGCCGGACATCAGCCAATCCATGACGATGCCGCCATTGTCGAGCCAGGTGAACAAGGAAAAAGTCTGTCTTGGCTCGCGCACGGCATGCGACGAAAGCAGGCCGTCGGCCACCAGTGGCTGCAATTTGGCGAGCGCATCCGGTTGTGCGACGAATGCCACCAGTCGAGATCCACCGTCCAGGCTGTCCAGCGTTTTCAGATGGGCCATGACCCAGCCGGCAACCGTCTCCAGAGTGCCCGCCGTCGGCTCAAACGGGCGGATGCGCCCGTATTTGATCGGCAAATGCCGGATGAAACCGTAATGCAGCATCTCCTTCAGGAAGGCGTCGGCGGTGTTGCGGCTGGCCACCAAATGCCGGCAGGTATCGTCCATGAACCGTGCGGACGTAAGTCCCTTGCGATGATCGTCCGGCTCTCGATCGAAATACAAGCCAAGGCCGATATGGGCCATCAGCCAACGTTGTTGGGTGGCGAATACGGAGGCCAGCCGCGGGTTCGCTTCATAGGTCTGGAGCAGCGTCCGCGACTGAGCCTGGACATGCCGACGCAATGCCGGATGGCTGGCAATGTCTTCAGAAACCAGCGCCATCCCCGCCGAGCCCAACCAAATTTGCAACTGGAAATACCGGTCACAATTTCAGCCTTCGCGGACCGTGTCCAGAGCCGGCGCATCAGGATACCAGCTGAATCCCGCCGGTTAGCAATTCCGCGACTGGGTCGCCGAGGACCTGATCTCGCGAAGCGCTGATCTTGCCGCACGAGACTAGCCTGCTCGAACCCATAATGGTGGCTTCGCCTGGCCAGCCGGCGTTCCCGACGGCGACGCGGAACCAACACCAGTTTTGCTCGTTGAAGAACGCTGATTGGACCGAGACAGTGAGGAACTACAGAATGGAGAATGGCCCTTTTGCCACGCCGCCCGCAGCTTTCCGGCAAACAGCGTCGGTCTGGCCGCGTGCGCTCAAGTGGCTGCTGCGCCGGGTGCGCAGTGCCTCCGACAGCTCGGGAACCATGTTGAAGCCAATCCTGTCCGAACCCGAGGATGATAGCGGGCCTACTCCGCCTCGACGCGCCTGAGGGTGACCGCGCTGCGATCTTGACGCCAAAAATGACCGCTCACATATCCTTTTAGGGCCGCGCCGCAGCCGACGGTCATGACCGCTTCGAAGGCCTGCCACGGCGGCGTGTCCGCCTGATGCGGAAGGCAAGAGCGGCAGTGGCGCGCAACGGCGGAACCATCGGGCATGCTTGGCTATTAGATACAGGCGGCTGCTGGTCTGCCGGGCCAGGAGCCTTTACTAATGATCATCAATCCCCCACCGGAAAGCGCCATCCCGGCATCCGTTCCGTCGGTCGATCCAAAAGCCGCCCCGACGCCTCGCAATGCCGAAGCGGAGGTCTTTTATATCGAAGCGATCCGCGAACTTGTCGCGACCGGCATCCCCTTTCTCGTCGCCGGCACCTATGCCGTAAGCGCCTATACCGGGATCATCCGCCCGACCAAGGATCTCGACATTTTCTGCAAGGCCGGCGACTGCCCGCGCATCCTCGCTCATTTCAAGCGGATCGGCTACGCCGTCGTGGTCGAGGACGACCGGTGGCTCGGCAAAGTGTTCAAGGGGACGCATTTTTTCGACGTCATTTTCGCCTCAATGAACGGCACAATGCCGGTCGACGACCAGTGGCTGGAGCACGCCCGTCAGGGCGAATTGCTGGGCAGCCAGGTGCGGATCATCGGTCCCACCGAGCTTGTCTGGTCCAAATGTTTCATCCAGGACCGCGGCCGCCACGATGGCGCCGACGTTTCGCACACCATCCTCAAGACGCACGACCAGATCGACTGGCAAAGGCTGCTTTCCTACATGGAAGTCCATTGGGAAGTTCTGCTGATGCATCTCTTGAACTTCCGATGGATCTATCCGTCGGAGCGGGGCCGCGTACCCGCCTGGCTGCTCGACGAGCTGCTTGACCGGCTGGCCAGGCAGCGCGAATTGCCACCTTCCCGGATGAAAATCTGCCGTGGGCGCATGCTTTCACGAACCGACTATGAGATCGACGTCAAGGACTGGGGCTTTGCCGACGTCGGCGGTGAAGGAGAACATAGCAATGGCTGACGAGCTCGAAACTGCTTCGGCAAAGGCGGAAAACGGCGGCACACTCAAAGTCGCCGCCATTGGCGATCTGCATGTCGGCAAGGAAGACCAGGCCTCGTACCGCGATCTTTTCGGCGAGATGTCGCGTGAAGCCCAGGTTCTCGTGCTGACGGGTGACCTTACCAATCTCGGCAAGCCTCGGGAGGCCGAAATCCTTGCCGAGGAACTGCGTGCCTGCACGATCCCGGTCGTCGCCGTACTTGGCAACCACGACTATGAGTCAGGCGCCGTCGACCAGGTCACCGACATTCTGCGCCAGGCGGGCGTTCACCTGCTCGACGGTGAAGCGACAGAGATTCACGAGGTCGGGTTCGTTGGGGTCAAGGGCTTCGTTGGCGGTTTTGGATCGCGCATGCTCGGCTCCTTCGGCGAACCAGCGATCAAGTCAATGGTGGCGGAAAGCGTGAACGAAGCGATGCGGCTTGAAAACGCGATGCGGCAGGTCCGCGCCAAACGCACGCTTGTCGTTCTGCACTACGCGCCTGTCGTCGAGACGGTCGAAGGCGAGCCGCTGGAGATATTCCCGTTTCTCGGTTCGTCACGCCTGGCCGAGACAATAGACCGGTTCCAGGTCAGCGCGGTGGTGCATGGTCATGCGCATCGCGGCGCCTATGAGGGCCGCACGCCGGGCGGGGCGCCGGTCTATAACGTTGCCATGCATGTCGCCAAGCCGACCGGCCGCCCCTACGCCATGCTCGAAATCTGACAGGCGGCGCCACCGGCGCAAGCAATCGTCAGTGCACACTGCAGAATGATCACGGCAATTGCCGGGTAACAGCCATCCGCTTCGGTGGAATGTCGTTTTCATCCGGGTTGGGAACGGGATCCTCGTCGGGGAGCCTGTCGGGGTCCGGCTCACGCACGGGCTTGGGATCGGGGATGGGAGGCGGTGGCACCGGGGTCGGTGTTGGCTCGGGTGTGGGAATAGTGGCCATCGTAATCATCTCCTCTTGGCGCAGAACAACGCAATGGGCCAGCTGGTTCCCGGCTTCCTCGTTTTTGGAAAATCACACGGTCGCACTTGGCCGGTCAGCCCATCTCCGGATTCGGCTGGCTGCCGCCCGACTTGTTTGACCGCAGCAGCAGCGCCAGCGGAACGAGCAGGGCGGTTGCCACCGCGCAGTAGCGGAAGACATCGACATAGGCGAGTAGCGTGGCCTGGCGGGCGATCAACTGGCCAAGCCAGCCGATCGCCTGCTGCTTCGCCTCGACTATCGGCGAACCCTGGGCGACGAAATGATCGGTCGCCTGCCGAAGCGCCTGCTGATAGGCGGGCGACGATTGCACGGTGTGGCCGACCAGATTCGATTGATGGATCTGGGAGCTTTGCGCAATGACGGTGTTGGACAGCGAGACGCCGATGCTGCCGCCGATATTGCGGGCAACGTTGATCAGCGCCGATGCCTGGTTGGTCTTCTGCGGGGGCAAACCGACATAGGCCGCGGTCGAGATGGGAATGAACAGGAACGGCAGTCCGACCATCAGGAAAACACGGGCAAAGGCAAAGAAGCGGAAGCTGGCGTCCGGAGTAAGCGAGGTCATATGCCAAAGGGCCACTGCGACCACCGACATGCCCATCATGATCAGGTATTTAGGCTGCACGATGCTGCCTACAAATCCGGACACCGGCATCAAGATCAGCATGGCGATGCCGCCCGGCATCATCGAAAGGCCCGAGAGCGTCGCGGTGTAGGCAAATGTCGTCTGCTGCAGCTGCGGCACGATCTGGGTGGTGCTGAACAGGATAGCACCGACCGCCATCATGACCAGGAAGGCCGTGCCGAACTGGCGCGTGAACAATAGGCGCATGTCGACGACCGGATCGCTGCGACTGAGTTCCCATGGGATAAGCAGCAGGAATGCGATCGCGGAAATCACTGCGAAAGTGGTGATGAAATCCGAGGCGAACCAATCGTAGCGCTGGCCCCGGTCGAGAAATATCTCCAGGCACCCCAAGGCTATCGCCACCAGGACGAAGCCGACCCCGTCGATCTTCAGGCCGCCTTTCAGCCGTTCCTTGCGTTCGCGTTCGAGGACGTCCGGTTCGACCACCAGCCATTGCACCAGGGCCAGCGACAGGATGCCGAACGGCACGTTGATGAAGAAGATCCAGTGCCAGGAGAAATGGTCTGTCAGCCAGCCGCCGATTGTCGGCCCGACCGTCGGTGCGACGATGACGGCAATGCCGTAAAGTGCGAAGGCTTGCGAGCGCTTTTCAGGCGGAAAGGTGTCGGCAAGGATCGATTGCTCGCTTGGCGCCATGCCGCCGCCGCCGAGGCCCTGAAGGACCCTGAACAGGATGAGCAGTTCCAGGTTGGGCGCCAGTCCGCACAGCAGCGACGCGACGGTGAAGGTCGCAACGCAGAGCATGTAGTAGCGCTTGCGGCCGATGACGCTTGCCAGCCAGCCGCTGACCGGGATGATCACCGAGTTGGCGACGAGATAGGTGGTAATCACCCAGGTGCTTTCGTCCATTCCGGCCGCCAGGCTGCCGGCGATGTTGCGCAGGGCGACATTGGCGATCGAGGTGTCCAGCACCAGCATGAAAGTGGCGATGGAGACGACGACGGCGATGAGCCAGGGATTGTGCGTCCCGGCGGCGGATCGGCTTTCGCCCTGATTTCTGGCGGCTTCGCCGTTCATCGCACCTTGACCGTCGGCACCACCGACAGGCCAGGGCCGAGGAGCACATCGGGCGGCTTGTCGAAGACGATCTTGACCGGCACGCGCTGCACCACCTTGACGTAATTGCCGGTGGCGTTTTCGGCCGGCAGGAGGCTGAAGGCGGTGCCGCTGCCGGCCTGAATACTGTCGACTCGGCCATGGAAGGATCTGTCCGGGTAGGCGTCGATGTCGATGTCGACCGGCTGTCCCCGCCGCATCAGGTCGAGCTGCGTCTCCTTGAAATTGGCCTTCACCCAGACCTCGTCGGGAACGAACATCATCAATACCTGGCCGGGTTGGGCGTAGGTGCCGTTAGCAGCAGAAATGTTCGTTGCCCGCCCGGCTGCGGGTGCTGTGATAGTCGTGCGCGACAGCGTCGTGCGGGCTTGCTCCTGGCTGGCCTTTGCCCGCTCGAGCTGCGCCTCGGCGCTCCTGGCCTGTGCCTGCAAGACCGAAACCTGGCTTTTTGCGGAGGCGACATTGGCCTCGGCGCTGTCCAGCGCGGCCTGGTCCTGACGCAACGTCGATGCCGCCTGCTGCGCCTGCTGTTGCGTTGCTGTGCCCCTGGCCAGGAGTTCGCGATTGCGTTGATCCTCGGCCTTGGCGAAATCAAGCGCTGCCTTGGCCTGTGCAACCTGTTTCTGGGCAGCGTTCACCTTTGCGTTTTGAGCCTCGATCTGGGCGGTGACATTGACGATTTCGGCCTCGGCCGCGGCGACGCCGGCGTCGGCCTGCTTCAGGTTTGCCTGATAGTCGCTATCGTCGATACGCAGGAGGACATCGCCCGCCTGTACATGCTGATTGTCGGTAACCGCCAGCTCGGTAATGCGGCCGGCTATTTGAGCGCCGATCGTCACCGTGCGGGCGTCAATGAAGGCGTCGTCGGTCGATTCGTACTGGCGAGCGTTCAGCCACCAGATCGCGATGCCTGCCGCGACGAGCAACAGCGCAAGCGCGATCGCTGCAGCCGCATAGGGATGGCGCCTGGGAAAGCCGAGCAGACCGGCCTTTCGTTGCGAGGCGTTCCCGTCGGGTTTTTCCTGCCGCGGCTCTGCCGATCGCTCACGAGATTCTCGAACCGGGGCCGGTTGCTCCCTGGTTTCATTTACAGGCTCGACGTCGTGTTCGAGGCTTTGAGGCTTCGTGTCCAACGGAATTGCTTTCAAGACTGATATTGCAGCCGCCGAAGCGGACGCAAAGCCAAACGGCAAGCTTCCGCAAAAGTTCCTGTCTGGAACCGGGTTCGGTTAACGGGTCGACATCGAACACAGGCGGGGGCGCGTTGGAATTCGAGCGCCGCTTCACCGGCCAGGTGATCCGTACGCCTCATGTTGCGGCGGTCCGGCCTTGTCAGCGCTCGACGGCGCGATAATTGCTCATGTAGGCGTGGGCGAATTCACCTGTCGACAGGAGCCGACCATGAAACATCAAACACTCGACCAACTGCAGGCCGTCGCGGAAGTTGAGTCCTTCGCGGCGTATCCGGCGATGACTCGAACCCAGCGGATTGAACGTTGGGCGGAGCTTCTCGAACAAAACCCGACGCGATGCCTTGGGGCGCTTCCAGGCACCGAATATATGAACAGGGAAGCGCGCGACAGATCGCGTGGGGCTGGGACGCCGCTCACTGTCGCCTTCGAGGATCCGGTTCTGCGTGCCATGGGCCTCAGCGATGATACCTATGGTGAGGCAAAGCGCTTCTTCGAACTGAGCGACCGGCAGTTGCACCAAATCGTTTGCCATTGCCATGTCGGCGCTACGATGCAAGCGAGATGGGCCGCTGCCAGGGTGCGCGGGATAGTTCGCGGCAACAGATTTGTTGCCTGGCTGAAGGGCCTGATCGTGCATTGAGGCGGTACGAGGAACGGCGGAACACGCGTTCTTTCCGCGCCGTGGAGAGCGCTTCCGAACTTGGAAGGGCTCGTGCCGCGTCGGGCCGCGCAGATTGTGAAACTCCTCGACGCTTGGCTGCGCCTTGTCGCGGCCATGCGTCCGTCTTTGATGCGAGAATTTGAGTTGGCCTGCCGCAATGAGGGTCGTCGCCGGACGGGCGTCCGAGCGCCGTCCAGGCCTGCCTGCGCGGCTACTAACGATGATTATCCTGCGATCGGGGAAGATCCTGCGACCTGGCTACACTAGCGATCGATTTCTCCGAACACGATGTCGAGCGAGCCGATGATCGCGGCAACATCGGCGATCATATGGCCTCGGGACAGGAAATCCATCGCTTGCAGGTGGGCGAAGGAAGGTGCGCGGATCTTGCATCGGTAGGGAACATTGCCTCCGTCCGACACGAGGTAGACGCCGAACTCGCCCTTCGGTGCCTCGACGGCGGCATAGACTTCACCGATCGGCACGCGAATGCCTTCGGTATAAAGTTTGAAGTGCTGGATCGTCGCTTCCATCGAGCGCTTCATCGTGGCACGCGGCGGCGGCGTGATCTTGTGGTTCGGGATCGCGACCGGCCCCTGACCTTCTGGTGAGCGCAGCTTTTCCAGACATTGCCGCATGATGCGGACCGACTGGCGCATTTCCTCCATGCGTACGAGATAGCGGTCGTAGCAGTCGCCATGCTTGCCGACCGGGATGTCGAAATCCATCTCCGAATAGCATTCGTATGGCTGCGCCTTGCGCAGGTCCCAGGACGCGCCCGATCCGCGCACCATCACGCCGGAAAAGCCCCAGGCCCAGGCATCATCGAGGCCGATCACGCCGACATCGACATTGCGCTGCTTGAAAATACGGTTCTCGGTCAACAGCTCTTCGAGATTGTCGCAGACCTTGAGGAACGGATCGCAGAACTTCCAGATGTCGTCGAGGAGTTCCGGCGGCAGATCCTGATGCACGCCGCCAACCCTGAAATAATTCGCGTGCATGCGGGCGCCGGACGCGCGCTCATAAAAGACCATCAGCTTCTCGCGCTCGACGAAACCCCAGAGCGGCGGCGTCAGCGCGCCGATGTCCATGGCTTGCGTGGTGACGTTGAGGAGGTGAGATAGCAGCCGGCCTATTTCGCAGAAAAGCACGCGAATGAGCTGCCCGCGTCTCGGAACCGATATTTCGAGGAGCTTCTCGGCAGCGAGACAGAATGCATGCTCCTGGTTCATCGGCGCGACGTAGTCGAGCCGGTCGAAATAGGGCAAGGCCTGCAGGTAGTTCTTGTACTCGATGAGCTTTTCGGTACCGCGATGCAGCAGGCCGATATGGGGATCGGCACGTTCCACGATCTCGCCGTCGAGTTCAAGCACCAGCCGCAGCACGCCGTGAGCGGAGGGATGTTGTGGCCCGAAATTGATGGTGAAGTTGCGAACTGCAGCCTCGGCCATGACAGTCCTCCGCAATCAGGCGGACTTCCGTTCCGTGCCGGAACCGGCTTGTCCGCTTTCAGCCGCTCACGTCGTCGTCTGGATGATCAGCGTGAGCGTGCCGTCGCCGTCGATATTGGCCGCCACGACCTGCGTGGAATTAAGTCCGTTCGCCGCCAGTGCCGATGCCGCCTGCGGCGATGCGTCGATCGAACTTTGCAGGATGCGCAAATCCTCGGCGCTGGTCTGGGTGACGACGGCCTCCGCCTGTGCCTTGACGTCAGGAGGCAGATCCTCCATCGCCACGATTGTCACTGCGGTGAAATTCTGGGCGGAGAAGGCTTGGTCAGGTGTAGCCTGGTCGGGAGTGGTCCCTTCGGGCGTGGCTTGCTCTGGCAGGGTTTGCGGCGCCGTTGGCGGCACAGGGGCAAGCTCTGGTCCCACGGCTTGCGCATAGACCGGCGAGGCAAGCGCCAGTGCCGAAAGTGTGGCAATTGTCGTCGATAGGCGCATGGCCGTTCCTTCCGTTTTGCTCAGCGGACGATCAATTCGGTGACGACAAAACCATCGTGTCGAAATATGGTTCCGTGACCGGGGTGCTGTCTTGCCGAAAGCCGTGATTGTCGCGGAAAGCAGGGCGCGAAATCCGGCGTTGCCTGTCTCAGGCAGCGGTGTGGCTGCGATCGGGCTGCGGCCAGCGCTGCAACGCCTCACGGCCCTGAGCGGTCAGTTCGTAGATCCCGCGATCGGTGCGTGCGAACCAGCGATACACATTGTGCAGCAGGATCTTGGGCGCGTTCGGCAGGTTGGGCTTCAAGTCACGCGGTCGCTTTGGGCCGTCGGCGAGGGCTGCGGCGCATGCCAGCGCCTGCTGGCGATAAGCGGTCATGATCGGCGCACGCGAGCCGCCGCCGGCGACAGGATCGCCCTGCCGACGCCGATGTTCGTCAATTAGCTTCGAGCGGCGCCGGGGATCGCGACGCGGAGCCAATGCCGTCGGGCTGAGCAGCACCTGAACCTCGCCGTTCGTTCGCACGCCAAGCAGGCCAAAGCCGAGGCGACGGCAGAGATTGCGGTATCTCACATCGCTCTCACGGCCCTTGCCACGGGTCGACATGCATGCCGCAAGCCAGACCTCGTCGCTCGCCGCCATACGGTCGACCCCTTGGAGGACCAGCTCAAGATTGAACGTCAGCTTCAGCTCGCAGATGACGACGATCGGTGGAGAGTCGGCGCTCAGCGCCAGCAGATCGCAGCCGCCGATCTCGCCCTTGACCATGAATCCCAGGCCTTCCAGGAAGGCCTTGACCGGGCTGTAGAGTGACGTTTCGAGCATGGGCCTTTGTCGGCTGCGAATCATCCCGCCGATCGGCGGTTCAGCGCGATGATCGCTCCTTGCCGTTGAACAGGAGGTAAACGACGGCCGAGCAAGTGGTCAGAGCCGTGCCATGGCCGCTTGCCAATTTGGTATGCTGGTATAATGTGTACCTGAGGTAGCATGCTCCGCGTAGCTGCGCTGTGCTGGACATCCGGGCGCCCGAGACATCGTCCATGGCATCGTCATTCGAGCGGCGGCTCCCCTGCGTTTTCTACTCCGCCAACCGGCGGTAATGTGCATACAAGTCAATGGTATGACGATCGGCAGGGCCGTCGTTGGAATTCAGGAGTAACGGACACATGACAACGATTGCGCTGTTTGGTGCGGGCGGCAAAATGGGCTACCGTCTGTCGACCAATTTTCGCGGATCTCCCTATACGACACGCCATGTCGAAGTCAGCGACGCCGGCCGCGAGCGGCTTAAGTCGGGCCTCGGCATCGATGCCGTCAGCGCCGATGAGGCGCTTGATGGCGCCGATGTGGTGATCCTGGCGGTGCCGGACACGCACATCGGCAAGGTTGCGGCGAGTATCGAGAGCAAGCTTGCATCAGGCACGATGGTCGTCGTGCTCGACGCCGCAGCACCTTTCGCCGGGCATTTGCCGAAGCGGCCGGACCTGACCTATTTCGTCACCCACCCGTGCCATCCGCCGATCTTCAACGACGAGACCGACATGGCGGCCAAGAAGGACTATTTCGGTGGTGTCAAGGCCAAGCAGCACATGGTCAGCGCCTTGATGCAGGGACCGGAGGAAGATTTCGCCAAGGGTGAGGCGATCGCAAAGATCATCTGGGCGCCGGTCATGCGCTCGCATCGCGTCACGGTCGATCAGATGGCGCTGCTCGAGCCCGGCCTTTCGGAAACGGTGTGCGCCTCGCTGCTCGTCGTCATGAAAGAGGCCGTCGACGAGGTGGTGGCGCGCGGGGTCGACAAGCAGGCGGCGCTCGACTTCCTGCTTGGCCATATGAACGTGCTTGGCGCCGTCATCTTCGGCGAAACCAAAGGCGTGTTCTCCGATGCCTGCAACAAGGCGATAGAGTTCGGCAAGCCGGTGCTGATGCGCGACGACTGGAAGCGGGTGTTCGAGCCGGAGGAGATTGCCGCGAGCATTCAGCGCATCACTTGAGGGCAGCGATGCGTCTTCCGGAACATGTCACCTGAAATTGTCATTGACTCATTATACCAGTTGGCTTAGCTGTTCGATGGATCGGATCGTCAAGCTTCGCAACAGGCTCAGGGGCTGGATGAGTGGAGGATAGGGGAGCGATCCGTCGAGGTGAAGCCGGCCAAGGCTTGTGAATCTGACGCGACCCGCCGCCTACGCCCGCTAACGAAATCGAATGCATATAGCCTTGCGACAAGGCACGGATTTTCAACGGGAGGAATACATGAAACTGACACGCAGAATGACGCTTGCGGCTTTTGCCGGCATGCTGGCGCTTGGCACCGCCGCACCCGCCTATGCGGCGGATTTGATCGCCATCATCACGCCCTCGCATGACAATCCGTTCTTCAAGGCGGAAGCTGTCGGCGCGGAGGCCAAGGCCAAGGAACTCGGCTACGAGGCGTTGGTGCTCGTCCATGACGACGACGCCAACAAGCAGTCGGAATTGATCGACACGGCGATCGGTCGCGGCGCCAAGGCGATCATCCTCGACAATGCCGGCGCCGACGCCACCGTCGCCGCGGTGCAGAAGGCCAAGGACGCAGGCGTTCCTTCTTTCCTGATCGATCGCGAGATCAATGCCACCGGCGTTGCCGTGGCGCAGATCGTCTCCAACAATTATCAGGGCGCCCAGCTCGGCGCGCAGGAATTCGTGAAGCTGATGGGCGAGAAGGGTAATTTCGTCGAGCTCGTCGGCAAGGAATCCGACACCAATGCCGGCATTCGGTCCAAGGGTTACCACGACGTCATCGACGACTATCCGGACCTGAAGATGGTGGCGCAGCAGTCCGCCAACTGGAGCCAGACCGAAGCCTATTCCAAAATGGAATCGATCCTCCAGGCCAATCCCGATATCAAGGGCGTGATCTCCGGCAACGACACGATGGCGATGGGCGCCTATGCGGCACTCGCCGCTGCTGGCCGCAAGGACGTGATCGTCGTCGGCTTCGACGGGTCGAACGACGTGCGCGACTCGATCACCTCCGGCGGCATCAAGGCGACAGTCCTGCAGCCGGCCTTCGCGCAGGCGCAGATGGCGGTCGAGCAGGCCAACGACTTCATCAAGAACAAGAAGTCTCCCGCCGAAGAAAAGCAGCTGATGGACTGCGTCCTGGTCAATGGCGACAATGCCGCCAAGCTGGAGACGTTCGCGCTCACCAACTGAGCCGATGTAACATCAAGCAGCAAGGGACGAGCCTCCGGTTCGTCCCTTGCTTCCATTTCGCCCTTGCTTCCATTTCTCAGGGTGCTCCTGACCGCCATGCCGAACGAGCCGACATGTTCAACACGCTGACCCGGCCGATCCTTGTCGCGTCGTTCCTTGCAGCTATAGTCAGCCTGACCGCCTGCAAGATCCTGCCGACGCCGTCCGCGGAGAACGGCGGCACTGGCTCCGCGTTCAATCCCGACAAGATGGTCGAGGACATCTGGGCGCCGAAAGTGATACCCTATCTGCAGCAGAAGGCCGGGCCATTTCCCGAGGTTCATGCCTTGGCCAAGGCCGATCCCGCCGCTGCCGGCACCAAATACGGCAATCCGAAAAAGCAGGCGAATTCGCCATGGACCTTCGCCGTTCGGCTCGACGGCAAGGTCGTGGCAGCCAACACACAGTCACGCGCGGCGACGATGGACATCGATGCCGACGGCGACGGCAAGGCGGACGCGCGGGTGCAGATCGGCCCCGCCATGCGCGGAACCGCGCTGCGCGACAGCCTCGACTTCATCCAATTCAACGATTTCACCAACCAGATCGACTTCGCCCAGTTCGGCAAGGCTTTCAACGCCTACGCCGACAAGACCGTGCTTTCCAAGCTGCCGCGCGAGGCACTCGAGGGCCGCAGCGTCAAGATCCTCGGCGCCTATACGCCGGGCAGTGGCCAGGACCTGCCGCTGGTGACGCCGGCGGAGGCAAAGATCGGGCCGAAGCCATGAGCGGCGATCAAGATGTCATCCTGAAGCTGGAGGATATCTCGAAGGTCTATTCCGGCACCGTCGCGGTCAAGCGGGCGAATTTCGAGGTGCGCAAGGGCGCGGTCAACGTGCTGGTCGGCGAAAACGGAGCCGGCAAATCGACGCTGATGAAGATCATCGCCGGTGTCGAGCAGCCGACACTCGGGCGCATCCTGCTGGACGGCGAGGAGGTTTCCTTCTCGTCATCCGGGGACGCGGTGAATCGCGGCATCGGCATGGTTTTCCAGGAGCTGAACCTGTTCGGCAACCTGACGGTCGCCGAAAACATTTTCGCCACCCGCGAGATCACCAATCGTTTCCGCAAGATCGACCGCAAGGAGCAGGAGCGCCGCGCGGCGGAGTTCCTTGAACGCCTGGAAGCCGGCATCCGGCCCGATATGCTGGTCGAGGATCTGCGCATCGGCCAGCAGCAGCTGGTCGAGATCGCCAAGGCGGTTTCGCTCGATGCGCGCATCCTGATCATGGATGAACCGACCTCGGCGCTCAGCGCTGCGGAAGTCGAGATCCTGTTCAAGGTGATTGCCGATCTCAAGGCGCGCGGCGTGGCGATCGTCTACATCTCGCACCGGCTCGAGGAACTGATCCGCATCGGCGACACCATCACGGTGCTGCGCGATGGGCGCATCACCGGCCAGGCGGAGATGAAAGACGTCGACACCCAGTGGATCGTGCGGCAGATGATCGGCTCGGACGCCAAGGACTTCGCCAAAGCCGACGGTCATGTGCCGGGCGAGGAAATATTCCGCGCCGAGGACATCTGCCTGCCGCGCGTCACCGGCGGGCTGGCGGTCGATCACGTCTCGCTGTCGCTGCGCGCCGGCGAAATCCTCGGCATTTATGGCCTGATGGGCGCCGGACGCAGCGAGCTGTTCGATTGCATCATGGGCCGCCACGGCCATTCGACCGGAACGATATTCATTGCCGGCAAAAAGGTGCACGAGCGTGACACGACGCGGCGCATCCGGCGCGGCCTGGCGCTGATCCCCGAAGACCGCCAGCGCGAAGGGCTGGTGTCGATCCTCTCCGTCGCCAGCAATCTCACGCTGGCCAGCCTGTCGCGGTTCGTGCGCCTGTTCCACATTCGCGGTGCCGCCGAACGACAGGCGGTGGCCCGGACGGTGCGCGAACTGGCCATCAAGGTCGCCGATCCGGCGCAGGAAGTCTCGTCGCTATCGGGCGGCAACCAGCAGAAGGTGGTGATCGGCAAGGCGCTGCTCACCGGACCGAAGGTGCTGCTGATGGACGAGCCGAGCCGCGGCATCGACGTCGGCGCCAAGGCCGACGTGTTCCGCACCATGCGCAAGCTGTCGCGCGACGGCCTGGGGATCCTGTTTGCCACCTCGGATCTCGATGAGGTGATGGCGTTGTCCGACCGCATCGCAGTGATGAGCAATGGAAAACTGACCGGCATGTTCGACCGCGCAGAGGCGACGGAGGCCGCGCTCGTCGCTGCTTCAGCCCTCGGCCACGGACCGGTCCCGCACGGAGAGCAAGGCGCATGACTGACATTCCAGCCAAGGCGGCGGTCACCTCGATGTCGAGCGGCTCGGTCCTGCTGATGCTGATGAAGGCGAGGACGTTCATCGCGCTGATCGCCGTGCTGTTATTCTTCTCGATAGCTGCCCCCAATTTCCTATCGGCCGCCAATCTTATCCTGATGTCGAAGCACGTGGCGCTGAACGCATTCCTTGCAATGGGCATGACCTTCGTCATCATCACCGGCGGCATCGACCTGTCGGTCGGCTCGATCGTCGGCCTGTGTGGCATGGTGGCCGGCTATCTCGTGCTCAACGGCATCGACCTGCAGGTCGGCTACACCATCTATTTCAACGTCTTCGAGATCGCACTGATCACGCTTGCCGTCGGCATATTGATCGGCGCCGTCAACGGCTTGCTGATCACCAGGCTTAACGTTGCGCCGTTCATCGCCACGCTCGGCGTGCTCTATGTCGCGCGCGGCCTGGCGCTGCTGTCGTCGGACGGCCGTACCTTCCCCAATCTCGTCGGCAAGCCGGAGCTCGGTACCACCGGGTTCGGCTTCCTCGGCGCCGGCCGGTTGCTCGGCCTGCCGGTCGCTCTGTGGATTTTGCTCGTCGTTGCGCTAGGGGCGGCCTATCTCGCCAAATATACCCCGCTCGGCCGCCACATCTTCGCCGTCGGCGGCAATGAGCGGGCGGCACGGATTTCAGGCGTCCGCGTCAACATGGTGAAGATGTTCGTCTACATGTTCTCCGGCTTCTGCGCGGCGATCGTCGGGCTGATCATCTCGTCCGAACTGATGGCCTCGCATCCCGCGACTGGAGAGAGCTTCGAGTTGAATGCCATTGCCGCGGCAGTGCTCGGCGGCACCTCGATGTCGGGCGGACGTGGTACGATCGGCGGTACCATTGTCGGCGCCTTCGTCATCGGCATCCTTTCGGACGGGCTGGTGATGATGGGGGTGAGCTCGTTCTGGCAGATGGTGATCAAGGGCCTCGTCATCATCGTCGCCGTCGTCGTCGACCAGGCACAGCGCCGATTGCAGAGCCGGGTGACGCTGATGCAGATGGCAAAGGCCGGCTGATATGGCGGAGCTGCGTGGAGCGCTGATCGGCTGCGGCTTCTTTGCCGTCAACCAGATGCATGCCTGGCGTGACGTCGAGGGTGCCTCGATCGCCGCCATCTGCGACCGCGATCCGGAGCGGCTGCGGATCATTGGCGACCAGTTCGGGGTCGCGCGGCGCTATGCCGATGCGGCTGCTTTGTTTACCGGCGAAAGGCTGGATTTCGTCGACATCGCCACCACCGCACCAAGCCACAGAATGCTCGTCGAGATGGCGGCGCAGCACGGCGTTCCGGCAATCTGCCAAAAACCGTTTGCGCCGACGCTTGCCGACGCCCAGGCGATGGTGAAGGCCTGCACCGATGCCGGCGTGCCGCTGATGGTGCATGAGAATTTTCGCTGGCAGTCGCCGATCCAGGCAGTGCGTACCGTGCTCGACAGCGGCGAAATCGGCGCTCCCTTCTTCGGCCGCATCTCCTTCCGCTCGGCCTATGACGTGTTCTCCGGCCAGCCCTATCTGGCGACGGGCAAGCGCTTCATCATCGAGGATCTCGGCATCCACATCCTCGACATTGCCCGCTTCCTTCTGGGCGACGTCTCGACGGTCACCGCGCGAACGGCGCGCATCAACCCTGGCATTGCCGGCGAGGACGTTGCGACGATGCTGATGGACCATACGAGCGGCGCCACTTCCGTGGTCGACTGCAGCTACGCCAGCAAGCTCGCTACCGAGCCGTTCCCCGAGACGCTGATCGAGATCGATGGCAGCGACGGCACGATCCGGCTGGCGCAGGGCTACCGCCTCACTGTCACCGGCCGGAGCGGGACAGTCGTGAGCGACGTCTCGCCACCGCTGCTGGCCTGGGCATCACGGCCGTGGCATAACATCCAGGAAAGCGTCGTCGCCATTCAAAAGCACTGGGTCGATTGCCTGACCAACGGAACCGAGCCCGCGACCTCGGGCGCGGACAACCTCAAGACATTGGCGCTGGTCGAGGCAGCGTACGCCGGCGCCGCAAGCCGGGAGCCGGTGCAACTCGACACCTTGCTGAAATGACAGCCGACGCCTTCCTCCTCTACGGCACACGTGCTGTTGAAGCCGAACCGGTCAGGCTGCGCGCCGGCGCGCTGACGGCGGACTTCGTCAACGGCAATCTGCGCACCATCCGGCACGGCGACACCGAAGTGCTGCGCGCCATCGCCTACATCGTCAGGGATCGCGACTGGGGCACCTACGAGCCGACGCTCACCGATTTAGTCATCGACCAGGGCGATGACGCTTTCTCCGTCAGCTATTCGGCAGGTTGTTTCGGGCCAGAGGGAAGCCGGCTCGACTTCCATGCGACCATCAAGGGCGCCGATGGCCGACTGGTCTTCGACGTGAGCGCTCGTCCCGACAACGATTTCGAGACCAATCGCTGCGGTTTCTGCATCCTGCATCCAATCGTCGGCCTGGCCGGCAGCCCGGTCACGCTCGCGCATACCGATGGCAGCGTGGTCGCGACCAGGCTTCCAGAGCTGATCGATCCCTGGCAGCCGTTCAAGGATCTGCGGGCGATCACCCATCAGGTCCGGCCGGGCGTCACCGCCGAATGCCGGATGCAAGGCGATACTTTCGAGATGGAGGACCAGCGCAACTGGTCGGATGCCTCGTACAAGACCTATGTCCGGCCGCTCGCGCTGCCATGGCCACACGTGCTGCCGGCCGGCGAGACCTTCCGTCAAACCGTCAGCTTGCGGGTAGCGGGTCGCGGGAAAGTGCCGGCCGCCGTGGCAAGCGCCGAACCAATTCGTGTCAGGCTCGGCCAAGCCGGACCGGTGCTGCCGAATGTTGGCGTCATCATCTACCCTGATCAGGTTGAGGCGGCGCTGGGCAAGCTGCCGATGCTGTCCGAGCTTGGCCCGCAGCAATTGATATTCCACTATGACCCGACGCGCGGCCACGGGCTTGCCGCCTTGCGGTCCTACGCCCGGCTCGCCGCCGCCTATCCGGTCCGGACAACGCTCGAATGTGTCATTGCCGGCGACGGCGATCTCGACGCCGAGCTTTCAGGCGTCGCCGACAGGGTGCGCCAGGCCGGGCTCAAGCTTTCGGCCATTGCCGTCTCGCCCTCGATCGACCGGCAGTCGACGCCACCGGGCAGCGCGTGGCCGCAATGCCCGCCGCTCCAAGACGTCTATTCTGCCGCCCGCCGCGCCTTCCCCGATATCCGCCTCGGCGGCGGCATGTTCAGCTATTTCACTGAGTTGAACCGCAAGCGCGTCCCGGCCGGTCAGCTCGATTTCGTCACGCATTGCACCTGCCCGATCGTGCACGCCGCCGACGATCTCAGCGTCATGCAATCGCTGGAAGCACTGCCTTTCATCACGGCGTCAGTTAGGACGATCTTCGGAACAATACCTTATCGGATCGGGCCGTCGACCATTGCCATGCGCCAGAACCCTTATGGCGGCGCGACCAAGGCCAATCCCGACAATCAGCGCATCGCCATGGCCGACCGCGACCCTCGCCACGCCGGGCTATTCGGGGCCGCATGGACGATCGGCTATGCCGCACGCGTTGCGCCGGCCGGGCTCGAAATGCTGACGCTCTGCAGCTTCACCGGACAATTCGGCGTACTGGCCTCGTCGGGCGAGCCTGTCGAAGAAGGTGCAACGCGGCTGATTTTCCACGCGGTGAAAGGACTTTGCGATCTGGCCGGCCATGCGCATGTGGCGGCGACAACGACCGATGAGACGCGGGTGCTGGCACTGGCCGGCCGCTCCCAGACCGGCAAGATCATCGTCTGGCTGGCGAACCTTACCCCGGACGATTTTCCGGTCGACCTTTCTGGGCTCGGCTCAGATCAGGGTCCTCTGAAGATTTGGGATGGACGAACGTCACGCCAGATCCAGCGAAACGCGTCGGACCGAGACCGTCTTGTGATGACGCCCTACGCAATCGTCCGGATCGGCTGAAGTCATTTGCCGAGATTCATGGATAGCCGCACCTCGGCAGCCGTTGCCCGTAGCCGCAGCACTTCCGATGCCGACTTGTCACCGGATTTGCTTTCGAAACTCGCCTGGTGCCATTCCAGTTGTCTTGGAAAAAAGACGGCTGAACGAGGCGACGTCCTGATATCCCACTCGATAGCAAATTTCTGACACGCTCAATTTTGTTTCCTCAAGCATGGATTTTGCCAACTCCAGCCGCCTTTCCTGGATCCATTTTCCCGGCGTTGTCTGGAGTTCGTCGAAAAATCTGCGAGACAGGGTTCGCGAAGACATGCCCAATTCGGTTGCCAGAAATTTCAGATCGATTTCCGACATCTTGTCTTTCGAGAGCTCGCGCAGCTTGTTCTCGAATGGGCTGGCCTCGTTCGAAATTCCATCGAGAGAAAATTCGTAGGGACTCTGGAATGTGCGCGGCGGCGGGAGAACCAGAAGTTTTCGAATGATCCGCTCCTCCTTCGAGAAGCCCAGATCGATCAGCAAAGCCCTGGCGAGTTCGAGCCCGGAAAACCCGCCTCCGCATGTGTAGAGGCGGTCCTGGCGAATGAGCAAGCGGGAAGCGTCCCATCGCACTTGCGGAAACCGGCGGCTTGCCTCGGCTTTCAGCCACCAGGATATCGTCGCGCGCTTACCGTCCAATAATCCTGAATTGGCGAGCAGATAACATGCACCGCAATGTGCTGCGATGATTGCGCCCTGCTGTTGTGCGAGCGCGATCAGCGGTTTTGAATGTTCACTCTCCTCGTCGAGCGAGCGCAGAAGCTCGGGAATCTCGACACCCGGCATCGCAATGAGAATCAGGACATCCATTTTCCGGGATGGTTGAGCCTTTGTCGGGAAGAAAATTCCGGTGCTTGATGCCGACGGCGCGCCCCTTGAAACGAACTCACAGGAGAGAACCTGTGAACGGCAGACGTCATTCACAAGCTGAAACATTTCCACGAGCGTCGAGACGACGGCCGAATAGAAATTCGACGGCAGCCAGATCACGACGTGGAGGCTCCTGTCAGCCATTGCGGTTCTCCCGGTGTCGTTCCCGTAGAGTGGCAAGTCTAGCATAGTCTTTGTCAAAATTGCCAATTCCAGAACAAGCGCGGCGCCTCCAGGATGGCCGCATGCGGGCTGCGGACGAAGCGGCCTGTGGAAATCCATGGCTGGGAAGATGCAAATGCTGAAATCGCTGAATGAAAACAACGCGGCACATATACCGGATTCAGAGCGTATCATAAAACCGCAGCGCTGGTCCGGGCCCAGACTGGCGCTCCTGGCGTTCGCGCAGTTCATCATCGCCATCGATTACAACATCGTCTATGTCGCCTTGCCAGATATTGGCCGTGATGTCGGCTTTACGGTCCAGTCGCTGCAATGGGTCGTAAGCGCCTACGCGGTGGCTTTTGGTGGTTTCCTGTTGCTCGGCGGCCGCGCAGCCGACCGGCTCGGGCCACGGCGCATGTTCATCCTGGCGCTGGTGATCTATGGCGTTTCCTCATTGGCCGGCGGATTTTCTCCCGATGCCCTAACGCTGGTGGCTGCCCGGGCGGTGCAAGGCCTGGGCGGAGCGCTGCTGTTTCCAGCAACCATGGCGTTGATCAATACAAGTTTCGCGGAAGGCAGCGAACGCAACCGGGCGCTTGCTGTCTGGGGCGCGACGGGAAGCGGCGGCCTGGCAGCCGGCGCGATCATCGGCGGCGTCCTCACCAACAACTGGGGTTGGCAGGCGGTCTTCTTCTTCACCGTTCCGCTGGCCCTGTGTGCCGCGCTTATCGCTGCGCCAATTCTGCTGGCGCCAGATCCCGCGAGAACCAGCAGCCGCAGTTTTGATCTTCCGGGTGCGCTGGTCGTCACAGCAGCGGCGACCGGTCTAGCCAGTGGTCCCGAGGTGGGTTGGCAGACAGTTCGGGCCGCCGGATCACTGTCGATCGGGGCGCTGCTGCTTTGCGCCTTCGTTCTCATCGAGAGCCGCGTGCTTGATCCGCTCGCGCCACTGCGGTTGTTTGCCAATCGCAGCCTCGTCGCAGCCATGGCGGTGAGCTTCTTTCACCACATGGCGCTGAGTTCCGGTTACTACCTTCTTACGACGTATTTCCAAAATGTGCTCGGTTACAACGCGCTCGCCGCCGGCCTGGCATTCGTGCCGCTAGGGATACTTGCAATGATCGGCGGAGGGAAGACCGCGGCGCTGCTGCTCAACAATTGGGGGACGCGTGCGACGATGTTCGCCGGCATGGTCATATATGGGATCGGGCTGGCAGCGATCGCTTTTGCGATGTCGCCGGGCGGTTCGTATTGGACGGTGCTGCCCGGTATCGTCATCTATGGTTTCGGCGGCGGCATTGCCTTTACGACGCTCTTCGCCGCTGCCGCTTCCGGAGTGGCTCCCCATGAACAGGGTGTCGCGTCGGCGCTGGCGTCGACCTCCCTGCAGATCGGCGCGGCATTGGGTCTCGCCGCCATTCTTGCCGTGGCCAATGCCCGTTTAGGCGGGCAGGCCGGCGTCGCATCGGATGTCGTCAACGGGTTGCGCGTTGCCGGTTGGTTCGCCGCGGCGGCGGCTCTCCTCGGTGCGGCTCTTGCCCTAACGCTGAGGCAGCGGAATACGGTGTCGCCTCGCGATGTTGCCGCTTGCCCCGAAGCTGCATCCTGATCTGTGGTCAGTCAGAAGGCCGAGAGCAAGGTCGCGGCCGCTACGCCGGTCGGGACCTTGCTCTTGATTTTCAGCTGCCGGAGTTCATCACGTAAAGCGCACGCGAGCGTTCGAGGTGCTTGATCATCGCCTTCTCGGCGCCATCCGCATCCTTGGCTTCGATGCGTCCGATGATCTCTTCGTGCTCGGTCAGCGTGAACTTTTCCTTGCCGGTCCAGATCAGCATTTCGGTGTGGTATTCCTTTAGCCAGCCAAGCATTGCCTCGCTGACGGCGACATAGATCGGGTTGCCGGATATTGCCGCTATCTGGGTATGGAATTTCATGTCGGCGGATATGAAGGCTTCCGAGTCGCCACGATGGCTGCGCTGCTCGGCAACCGTTGCCCGCAGCTGCTGCACGTCCTCGGCGGTGGCCTTCTCCGCGGCTTCCCTGACCATGCCGCGCTCGAAGAAGATACGCGCGTTCTTGAGGTGCTCGAGCGTGTCCTTCGATGACGACAGGATGATCTTGGCTGCGCCATCGACCTGCTTGATGATCGACTTGGCGGTGAGCTGCAGCACCTTGGCACGCTCACCATGCGAGATCGCGACCAGCCCCATATTGCTCAACGCCTGCATCGCCTCGCGGATCGCCGGCCTGCCGACCTCGAAGCGCTCCATCAATTCGCGCTCCGATGGCATGTCGTCACCCGGCAGCAATTCGCCGCTGGTGATCAGGCGCTTCAGTCTCAAGAATACTTCGTCGGAAAGCTTGCGCCGGACGATCGGCTCCGAACGGTTCATCGTCGCGAATCACTCCTTTGACCGACCTATACCTAGCATTTCCGCCGTGAATTCCGGAACGCCTGTTGCCGGCTCGCCCTTACCTGCCAAGCTGGATAGGGCTTGCAATGCTTATGTACTCATTATACCAGATTTCGAGGGCCAAGGAACCTTTTTCGAACCACCCGGCAGGCCGCGCGAATATGATTATTCTCACCTATCGCATCGAAACGCCTGGCAATGTCGAGGCGCTGGCGGCCAAGATCGCAAGCGACCAGTCGACCGGAACCTTCGTCGCGCTGGCCGGCGAGACCGAAGAGCTCAAGGCCAGGGTCGCAGCGCGGGTCCTGGCGATACGGCATCTGCAGGATGCGGATCGGCCGTCTCTTCCCGAAACCGGCCCGGAAGCCGGCTCCGAAGCAAGCAATGGCCCGGTCAAGCGCGCCGACGTCGACATCGCCTTTCCGCTGGACGCCATCGGCACCGACCTGTCGGCGCTGATGACCATCGCCATCGGTGGCACCTTTTCGATCAAGGGCCTGTCCGGCATCCGGGTTGTAGACATGAGGCTACCCGAGGAATACCGGGGCGCGCATCCGGGCCCGCAATTCGGCGTCACGGGCAGCCGCAGGCTGACCGGTGTCGCGGATCGTCCGATCATCGGGACCATCGTCAAGCCGGCGCTGGGGCTCCGTCCGCACGAGACGGCCGCAATGGTGCAAGAGCTCATTGCCGCCGGCGTCGATTTCATCAAGGATGACGAGAAGCTGATGAGCCCGGCCTATTCCCCGCTGTCGGAGCGGGTGAGGGCAATCATGCCACTGATCCTCGACCACGAGCAGAAGACCGGCAAGAAAGTTATGTATGCCTTCGGCATCTCACATGCCGATCCCGACGAGATGATGCGAAACCACGACCTGGTAGCAAACGCCGGAGGCAATTGCGCCGTGGTCAACATCAATTCGATTGGTTTCGGCGGTATGGCTTACCTCCGAAAACGCTCCAGCCTGGTGCTCCATGCCCACCGCAATGGCTGGGACATTCTCACCCGTCATCCCGGCCTCGGTATGGATTTCAAGGTCTGGCAGCAGTTCTGGCGGCTGCTCGGCGTCGACCAGTTCCAGATCAACGGCATCGCCTCGAAATACTGGGAACCCGACTGGTCCTTCGTAGAATCCTTCAAGGCGGTGACCACGCCGATCTTTTCGCCGGCCGATTGCGCATTGCCGGTCGCCGGCTCCGGTCAGTGGGGCGGGCAGGCGCCTGAAACCTTCCAGCGAACCGGCCGGACGGTCGATCTTCTCTATCTCTGCGGCGGTGGCATCGTCAGCCACCCGGACGGGCCGGGCGCCGGCGTGCGCGCCGTGCAGCAGGCCTGGCAGGCGGCGGTCCAAGACATTCCGTTGGCGGATTATGCCTTGAGCCATGTCGAGCTGGCGCGATCGATCGAGAAGTTCGGCGGCGAGGCGGCTTGACGCCATGCAAAACCTGCTTCTGAGTTATTATGGCGACGACCTTACCGGCTCGACCGACGTCATGGAGGCGCTCGAGCTCGGCGGCGTGCCGACCGTCCTGTTCATGCGCCAGCCGGACGAGGCGCTGCTTTCGCAGTTCGCGCATTGCCGCGCCCTCGGGCTTGCCGGCACCAGCCGCAGCGAGACGCCGCAGTGGATGGACACGCATCTGCGAGATGCCTTCGCCTGGCTGAAGACCGTCAACGCCGAGATCTGCCACTACAAGGTCTGCTCGACCTTCGATTCCAGCCCGGCGATCGGCAGCATCGGCCGGGCGATCGAGATCGGCCGCTCGGTTTTCCGGCAAGGCGGCGTGCCGCTGGTGGTCGGCGCGCCGCAGCTGAAGCGCTACACCGCCTTCGGTCATCTGTTCGCTGCCTATCGCGAAAAATATTTCCGCATAGACCGCCATCCGGTGATGAGCCGCCATCCGATAACGCCGATGGACGAATCCGACCTGCTGATCCATCTGTCGCGCCAGACAGACCTCAGCTCGGGCCTGGTCGACCTGGCGACGCTGCAGTCTGCGTCGCGGTCGGAAGCATTCGACCGGCTTGTGGAGGATGGCAGAGGTATCGTGCTTGTCGATGTCGACAGCCTGGAAACCCAGGCGCTTGCCGGCAAGGAGATTTGGCGCGCTCGCAAGCCGGGCGGTTATTTCGTCGTCGGCTCTTCGGGCATTGAATATGCCTTGTTGGTCGAATGGGCATCGAACCGGATCGTGGATGCCAAACCTGCCTTTTCGCCGCCGGGCGCTGCCGACAGGATCGCCGTGGTCTCGGGGAGCTGCTCGCCGACGACGGAACGACAGATCCGGCATGCTCTGGCCGACGGCTTCGACGGGATCGAGCTCGACCCGGTCGAACTGGTTTCCGAGACGTCGAACGACGCTATTGCGCGCGCGGTTGCAACCGGGCGCTCCACCCTACAGGCTGGGCGCAGCGTCATCCTCTACACCGCGCTCGGACCTGCGGCCGACCGCGGTACTGAAATCGATCTCCGGGAAGGCGCCCGCCATAAGCTCGGCCGTGGCCTTGGCGAGGTTCTCCGCGAACTGACGCTTCAAGAGCAGCTGCTGCGCGTGGTCATCGCCGGCGGCGACACGTCGAGCCATGCACTTGGCCAGATGAGCGTCGACGCGCTGACTGTGCGAATGCCGCTGCCCGTATCGCCGGGCTCGCCGCTTTGTGTGGCGCATTCAAGCGTTAAGGCGATCGATGGGCTGGAAATTGCCCTCAAGGGCGGGCAGGTCGGAACCGACCGCTATTTCTCCGCTATTCGCGATGGCGTCGGCGGTTGAGAGCGGGGAATATCGCGTCAAATCGGTGATGCTCAATCGAGATCTAAGGTAATAATTAGCCGGCAAACCAGAAACTTAAGGCGTTCAGGTCGGCGGCGATGCCACTCATCCCGCTATCTGCCCATTGCCCTGCTTGGACGATACCGACGGGCATAGGCGACACAGGCGTCTACCGTGCTGACACAGAGCGCATCGCGGTTGTTCGGCAGGTTGTTGTCGCCGGCGTAGGCAACCTCGGCAACATGACCGTCAACCATTCGAATTTGTGTGTTGCAATAGCCGCCGGGGGCGACGTTGACGGAACCTCCGAGCGCCGGGACGGGGCCAATGGCCACCGTCGGAACGGCAATGTTGAGATTGCCGCGTTGAACGACGCGCTGATAGGTCCAGATCTGACCGGATTTGCCGACATCGGCAGTGGCGGTCGGAAAGCCGGCGCACATTCGAACGTCCGCCTCGCTAAGGCCGACCATCTCCCTGCGGGCTGCCGCCGCCGTGGCGTCCTCCTTTGCAGTGCTCGACGTGTCGTCAGGCATGACGCAGGATGACAGGATGGCGGCGCTTGCCGATAGAAGGAGAAGGGCAAGCTTTTGGGTGTGGAAAGATGTCATACCAACTTCGGATTGCGCGGGAGGCCCGAGTGCCAACCTAGGAAGTGGGCCAATCGAGTCAACCGGCAGAAAATTCACGAAGTCGTTTGGTCCGCCATTCCGCCGCACGTATCTGCTGCAAGAAGTTGAGGCTGCCGCCGTGACCGTAGCGCCCTATCTTCCGCGGGGGCATCGGATTTCCAAACCCGACCCCTTCTTGTCAGATGTACTGGCGCACGGTGCTGTGACTTTGGTTCGGCCGACGGTGTGCTAGTTTCCAGCCAATTGGTCCGGAGACGTCATGCCTATCAAGCTGCAAGAAATCGCCCTCGCTCTTCTGCTGTTGGTTGCCGGAGTTGGGGTCGGTCACGCGGAGACGGCCCAGCGGCCGCCGCCCACAGGCGGGGTTCTCTCGCTCCTGCCACCGCCGCAGATTTCCGATCATTCGATCGTCATTGCCGGACGCACGCTCGATTACGAGGCCAAGGCCGGCACGCTGTCATTACCGTCCGGCAAAGGCGATATCACCGCCGAGATTTTCTATGTCGCCTATGCACTGCATTCCGGGAAAGAAACGGGACCGGATCCGCGCCGCCCGATCACCTTCGTGTTCAATGGCGGTCCGGGAGCAGCTTCCGCCTATCTTCATCTCGGCGCGCTCGGTCCGCGGGTCCTGGCGACGGCGGCCGATGGAAGTTTCCTGCCGCCGCCGCAGAGGCTGTTCGACAACCCCGACACCTGGCTCGACATGACCGACTTGGTCTTTGTGGACCCTGTCGGAACCGGTTACAGCCGTGAAGCGCCCGGCACGGAAGCACACAGCTTCTGGGGCGTCAGCCAGGACGCCGCGTCGATAGGCGCGTTTATCCGGCTCTATCTGGCGCAGACCAACCGTACGGCATCGCCTGTCTTCCTGGCTGGCGAAAGCTATGGCGGCTTTCGAGCAGCATTGCTCGCCAGGAAGCTTCAGGAAGACATCGGCATCAGCCCGAGCGGCGTCGTGCTGATTTCGCCGGCGCTCGAATTCACGCTGGTGCGCCCGGACGAGTTCCAGCCGCTCCACTGGGCGCTCGAACTGCCGTCGCTGGCGGCAGTGCGCCTGCATAGCGAAGGCGTTTCCGGCCCTGCTCTGCAGGAGCGGCTGGCGGAAGTCGAACGCTATGCGCTCGGCGATTATCTGGCCGCGCTGGCCGGTGGGCTGGAGCAGGGTGGACGCCTGGCGAGCCAGCGTGTCGCCGCAATCACCGGTCTGCCGCTCGATCTCGTCCAGCGGCACTTTGCACGCATTCCCATAGGGCTGTTCGCCAAGGAGTTTGCACGGGCAAAGGGCAATGTTCTCAGCGCCTATGACGGCAACATCGCGACAGCGGACGTGGCGCCAGAGAGCCTGGGAGTCGAGGGTCCCGATCCGGTGCTCGACCGAAGCGTGCCGGCGCTCACCTCCGCTTTCGTCGGCTATGTGCGTGATGAATTGAACTTCCGTACGGATATCAGCTATCGGCTTCTCAACCGTGAAGTCAGCGGCAACTGGGACTATGGGACGAGCGCGACGCGTCAGGGCTATGCGGGTGTCATGGACGACCTTCAGCAGGCGCGCACGCTGAATCCCAGCCTCGGCGTACTGATCGTCAACGGCTACAGCGACCTGGTGACGCCGTACATGGGCTCGCGCTACCTGCTTGGTCAACTTCCTTCGCTTGCCGGTGCAAAGCCCATTCGCACCGAGGTGCTGGAGGGGGGGCACATGATGTATCTGAGGCCGGATGGACGGGCGGCACTGAAGGAGGCCGCGTCCGAGCTTTACCGAACGACGCAATGAGACGGTTTGCGCAAAAAAGCGCCGGATGCGCTGTTCGCCCTCTCATCAGGCCCTAGTTCCATCGCGATTGATCGGTTACACACCTAGGATGGCGTCTTTTAGCGACGTTCGACAGCGGATTAGCCGGCTCTCCAGAATCGCGCCACTGGTGCGGCGTGCTGCCGAGCGGGCCATTCGGAATACCAGGCCACACAGGCTGACAAGCCTTGTCGACCGCTGGAATGCGCTGTCGCTGGCAACGCAGTTCCTGCTCGCGGGCGGTCTATTCTCCCTGTCGGCGATGGTGGTGGTGGGGATTTCCGTCACGAACCATATCGAAACCGTGGTCACGCAGAATTCGGCTTCCGCTACGGCTCTTTACGTGGATAGCGTTATTGCGCCGCTGCTTCCGGATATGCGCAAGAGCGAAGTCCTCGACGAGAGCGTCGCCCACGCGCTCGATGAAACGCTGGGACAAGGGGCACTCGGCACAAGGCTCGAATCCTTCAAGCTCTGGCGTCGCGACGGAACCATCCTGTATTCGACCGACAAGACATTGATCGGCAAGCGCTTTGAACCCGGCGACAATCTTCGGGCGGCATTCGCAGGCCAAATGGTTTCGGAGTTCGACAAGCTCGACGATCCGGACAGCGAGGCCGAAAGAGCCAGCGGCTTGCATCTCCTCGAGATCTACAATCCGGTGCTGCAGCCATGGTCGGGGGAAGTGGTGGCCGTTTCGGAATTCTACGAGGTCGCCACTGATTTTGAAAGAAACCTGCATCAGGCACTCATTCGAACCTGGCTGGACGTTGCCGCCGTCACGGCGGCCTTCTTTCTCGGGCTGTCGGCAATCGTGTTCCGTGGCAGCCGCACGATCAGTTCGCAGAGCCGCTCGTTGAAGCAGCGCATTGCCGAGCTTTCCGATCTGCTTGCTCAAAACAGACTGTTGAGGCTGCGGGTCCAGCGTGCCTCGCAGCGTGCCACCGCACTTAACGAACGCTATCTCAGGCGCATCGGTGCGGACTTGCACGATGGCCCCGCGCAATTGGTCGCTCTCGCGGCGCTGGGGATCGACAGCCCCGTCATTGCCGATCCCGCTACGCCGCAATCGAAGCGTGCACAGGAATTGCTGGCCATCAAAGCACATCTGGACGATGCCATGCGCGAGATCAGGAGCATCAGCAAGGGCCTTGTCCTGCCGCATATCGAGCATGCCGAGCTGGGTGAAATTCTCCAGCTAGCCGTACAGGCGCACGAAGAACGAACCGGCGTCAAAGTGAGATTATCGATGACCGGCGGCCATACCCCGTTGTCGCCGGCGGCCAAGATCTGCATCTTCCGCTTCGTCCAGGAGGCGCTGAACAATGGATTCCGTCATGCCGGAGGTGAAGGTCAGTCGGTGGAGAAACATTTCGACGGCGAGCGCGTTTGTATCGAAGTGGCCGACGCCGGCGCGGGTTTTGACCCGCGAATCGTGCGTCCCGAGAGACTGGGACTCGTTGGGCTGCGCGAGCGGGTTGAAAGCCTCGGGGGCCAGTTTACCGTGACTTCCTCACAGAGTGGCACAGTCGTAAGAATGGCCCTCAACATCGTTGAAATGGGGCAGACATGACAGTAGCCATCAAGCTCGCCATCGTCGACGACCACCCGCTGTTCAGGGAAGGCGTTGTGCGCACGCTCGATCAGATCGGCGGGTTCGAGATCGTCGGTGAAGGAAGCAGCAGAGACGATGCCCTGCGGATAATCGAAGACCAGCGGCCCGACATTCTGCTGATGGACATCTCGGTTCCTGGAGGTGGCCTTGGCGTGATCGGACCGGCCCTTGAGCGGCATCCGGCACTGAAAATTGTGATGCTGACCGTTTCGGAAGAAAACCAGCACGTGATGACCGCGTTGCAGAGCGGGGCAAGGGGCTATGTACTGAAGGGGGTCGGGTCGAGGACGTTGGCTGCGATCCTGCGCACGGTAGCGTCGGGCGAACGATATGTCTGTCCACAATTGTCGGCGCGCCTGTTGGCGGATCTGTCTGCTCAATCAAAAGAGCCGGCGAAAGCTGACGGACTTGCCGATCTCACCAGCCGCGAAAGGGAGATCCTGACGCTGGTTGCCGGGGGACTGAGCAACAAGCGGATCGGGCTTCGACTGAACCTGCACGAGAAGACGATAAAGCACCACATGACGCGAATCCTGGCCAAGCTCAACGTAAGCAACAGGACCGAAGCCGCGATGACCTTGCGCGATGCGACTGAGCGCCAGCATCCGACTGTTCGCGATCATGCTTGAGCCGAAATTGCCGCACGGCGCGGCGATGTGAACTGAGCCTCAGTTGATCATTTCAAGCAATCTGTCCCGATCGGAACGCGTCGCCAGGCGCCGAATGATGGTGCGACCCTTGGCATCCCGCATTTCATATTGGCCGCTATCAATGCGCTCGCTGAGGCCGTTCGAATGCACCACGCCAATGCTCGGCCCACTTACCTCGACCCGGTCTCCCGTGATGGCATTAATAAAGAGTCTTGGCCTGCTGTCCGGGTTTACCGCAGGGACGGGATCAGGGAGATTGTCGTCCTGCGACTTTGCTTTGCCCTTGCCGGCACCGGCGTTCGAGTTCGAATTGCCGGAGTTTCCACCCGAATTGCCCGAATTGCCGTTCCCATTCCCGTTCCCGCCCCCGTTCCCGCCATTGCCGTTGCCGCCGTCTTTGGCCCAGGCAGCCTGCAGGCCGAGCGTCGGCGACGGTCCATCGAACATGACGCGATAGGGGCTCACGACGAGAACGAAGGTCAAGACGACTACAGAAATGCCGACACGACGTCCTCGTGAAGATCCGGTCCTTCGTCTCCGGGTCGTCATCAATGAACTTGCCAGTCGCATGTCGGAAATCCCTTTAATCATACGGACCTGTCGTGCTGCCTCCTGTTCGAGTTCGTTTGATGCTTAAAACAACGGTTTGTATCCGGTAAGGTCAAGACCCACCAGTCCCACGATGGTAACTGGTGGGTCTCGCTAGCGCAGGAAGGGACTATTTACTGCGCAAGTCTTTTGCCTTCCCTTGGTTGCGTCTCTCTGCGGTAGCGCCGACTTCCACCGTCAGCCAACAATAAATCCAATGGCCGCGACCCCGAAACACAGGCCAAATAACGGAAAAAGCAGCCAACGTGCCTGGTGAATGCTCGGGTCCATGGCGGCCTCCTGTAACAGTCGGCATCGCAACGGGGCTCCTCGGAACTCAGTTCCTGAAACTCTCGCATTTCGGGCTTTTGCGATAGCAGCCTCGGACCAAAGTTTGGCTGCGCGGGTCCTTGGTCGATAGGCCTACAGACTGAAGTCCCTATCCCAGGAGCCGCCCTGCATTCGGCGACCTTTGTGTCCAACTGGCAGTTGCGATCCACCGCCCCCTTCGAATGCTTTGCGTTTCTGGCTCTATGGCAGCAACGCCGTTGGTCTACTGCCGCATCGTTGAAACGGCACCAATACAGACCCATATGCGAATTGCGTCGGATGTCTCCTCCCATTGCGTCCGGCGCGTTCCCCTCTGGAGGTTGTAGACCTTCACACTTGGCCGGGCTTAACAGTCCGGCCTTTTCTTTTGGCATTTGCGCAATCCGCCTGACGGCCCTAACTTGCGAGACATCGGTAAAAATCGATTTGCAAATGCATTCACATGCTCATAACCTGCCAAACCATGAGCACGATTTCCAAAGTTGCTACGCGAGCGGGCGTGTCGCGCACGACCGTGTCGCATGTCATCAACCATGCGGACCGGGTATCGAAATCGCTGCGTGAACGTGTACAAGCGGCGATCGACGAACTCGGCTACACGCCGAACCCGCAGGCGCAAAGTCTGCGCACCGGCCGCACCAACATCATCGCGATGCTGATCCCGGACATCCGCAACCCGTTCTATCCGGAACTGGTGAAAACGGCGCAGTCGACGCTCGAGGTGGTGGGCCTCGACATGCTGATCTTCAACACCGACGTGCCGGGCGGACATTCACAGGATCACGGCCGCGAATATTTACGCCAGATCGGGCGCAAGCGGGTCGACGGCGTCATCGTTGCCGACTTCGCGCTGCACGGCATGCACAGCGAACTGCTCAGCCTCGATCTGCCCGCCGTCTTCATCGGCCATCTGCCGAACCATGCTGTCGACAGCGTCCAGCTGGACGATTTCGGCGGCGGCTATCTGATGGGCGAGTATCTGGCGAAGAGGGGCCATCGCCGCGTCGCCCATGTCACCGGGCCTTCCTTTTTCAAGGAGGCGATGGCGCGTGCCGCCGGCTTCGAAAAAGGGCTCGCCGACAATGGCGTGCCAATCTCCGCCGATCTGCGGTTCGAGGGAAGCTATCTTGCTCCGTCGGGACGGGAAGCCGTTACCTGGCTTAAGGAGAAGCACGGCGGAAACCTGCCGTCGGCGATGTTCTTCGCCAATTATCTGATGGCCTCCGGTGCGCTGACCGAATTCTACGACCATGGGATCAATATCCCTCAGGATATCGCCATCGCAGTCTTCGATGACCTGCCTCAACTGGAATATGTCAGGCCGAAGCTGACCCGTGTCGGCAACAGTCCGACAATGCTTGCCAAGCTCGCCACGGAAATGCTGCTCGAACGGCTGGGTGCCAAAGTCGAGGGCGCGCCGCGCACCGAAGTGATCCCATGCGCGTTGAGCCCATTCGACAGCGCGTGACGCCAGATGCCGGCAATGGGAACGGAGGTCCCTTCGCCAACGTTCGACCGAACAACATCAAAGGGAGGAATTGATGACTGACAAAACGACCCGCGGCCGGCCATTGGCCAGCCTGAACCGCCGTCGGCTGATCCAGGCCGGCGCTACTTTCGCCGCCGGCCTCACAGGCTTCCCGTTTATCAACAGGATGGCCGTGCGCGCTCAGGAAGCGCCGCTGAAATTCTGGCAGTTCTATGCGCCTGGCGGAGACGTGAAGCCGCAGGTCCAGTGGTTCGAAAAGCTGGTGGCCGACTGGAACGACGGCCACGACCAGAAGGTCGAGCTCGAATATGTCGTCAACAGCGAATACATCTCCGGCTCCAAGCTGGCGACGGCCTTCGCGTCGGGCGAGGGCCCCGACATCTTCCTCATCAGCCCCGGCGATTTCCTGCGTTATTACAATGGCGGCGTGCTTGCCGACCTGACGCCGCATATCGAGGATGCCGCCAAA
The DNA here is from genome assembly GCF_040318035.1 of Mesorhizobium sp. M1329. Taxonomy (NCBI): domain Bacteria; kingdom Pseudomonadati; phylum Pseudomonadota; class Alphaproteobacteria; order Hyphomicrobiales; family Phyllobacteriaceae; genus Mesorhizobium; species Mesorhizobium sp. M1329. The sequence continues at coordinate 62,866 of NZ_JAMYLN010000004.1, forward strand.
GCCGATTTCCCGGAAAGCGTCATCGCCAACCGCATGGTGGACGGCAAGATCTACGGCGTGCCGATGGAAGTCGAGCCGATGGCCTTCTACTATTCGGTCAAAGCGTTCGAGGATGCAAAGCTCAACGAGAACGACGTGCCGAAGACCTGGGACGAGCTGTTGGCGGTCGCCAAAAAGCTGACGACGCCCAGCCGCTACGGCGTGCTGTTCGAAACGACTCCCGGCTATTACCAGAACTTCACCTGGTATCCGTTCCTGTGGCAGGGCGGCGGCGAATTCCAGGGCAAGGACGGCAAGAGCGCCTTCGATTCTCCGGCCACCGTCCAGGCGCTGAAACTCTGGCAGGACGCCATCAATACCGGCGTGGCGCCGCGTCAGGTGGTCGGCGGCGGCTTCGACATCGTCGCCAATCTCGGGGCGGGGCTGTGCGCCATGCAGAACTGCGGCATCTGGGGCATTTCGGCGATGGACAACAACGCCAAGGACGTGCCCTACGGCATCTTCAAATTGCCGACGCCGGCCAATGGCAAATACGTCACCGTCGGCGGCGGCTGGGCCTTCGTCGCCAATGCCGGAGGCAAGAACCCGGATGCCTCCGCCCAGTTCTGCGCCTGGGCGCTGGCCTCGATGGACCAAGCCTCGATCGACCGTGTCGTAAACTGGTGCACTGTCGCCAAGAGCGATATGCCGCCGCGCAACAGCGCGCTGAAGGCCGGCGCCGATGTCTTCAGCACGGGCAAGTTCGGCACCTTCGCCAAGGAGATCCATCCGGGGACGCGCGCCGAGCCGCGGGTTCCGCCGGAAGCCTACAAGATCATCTCCGACGCCATCCAGTCGGCACAGCTTGGCGGGGTTGATGCCCAGCAGGCGGCGACGACGGCCAGTCAGCAACTAGACGCGTTCCTCGCCTCCTATTCCGGCGCGCCGATCCTTTAGGCGCTTTCCAACATGCATGTGGACCAGATGAAACCGCCAGCCGCGAGCACCAAATCCGCTCGCGGCCTTACCGCCAAGCAAAAGGAACTCTGCGCCGCATGGCTGTTCGTCCTGCCCGATGCGCTCGGCCTGCTGGTGTTCGTCGGCGTGCCGATGCTGCTTTCGCTCGCCGTCGGGTTCTTCGAAGTCAACGGCTTCGGCGGCTATAGATTCGTCGGGCTCGGCAATTATCGGCGCATGTGGGGCGACCCGCTGTTCTGGTCGTCCGTGAAGGTGACCGTGGCCTATGCCGTCATGCTGGTGCCGGCGCTCTACGGCGCCGGACTGGGACTGGCGCTTCTGGTGCAGAAGACCAACCGCTTCAACGCGGTCATGCGCTCGATGTTCTTTGCGCCGCAGATGGTCAGCCTCGTCGTGGTGGCCCTCGTGTGGCAGCTCATGCTGGTCGAAAAGGTCGGCATCGTCAGCCGGCTGGCACCGCTCGTCGGCCTCGGCGGAATTTCGCTGCTCGGCGACCCAAACCTGGCGCTGTTCACGCTGGTCCTGGTCAGCGTCTGGTTCCTGATGGGCTTCTATATGCTGATCTTCCTCGGTGGGCTCCAGGACATCCCGGCGGAGTATTACGAAGCCGCGAAGATCGACGGCGCCGGGCCGGCGACCAGCTTCTGGTACATTACCTTGCCCCTGCTCAAGCCGACCAGCTTCTTCGTCCTCCTGGTCTCGCTGGTCGCTTCTGTCGCCGGCGGCCAGGTCTTCGACCTGATCTATGTGATGACCAAGGGCGGTCCGGTCAATTCAACCTCGGTACTGATCATCTACATCTACAAGCAGGCATTCCAGTTCGGCGCCTTCGGCTATGCGTCGGCGATGGCATCGCTGCTGGTGCTGGCGCTGATGCTGGTCACGGTCTTCTTCTTCGTGCTGACGCGTGGCGGACGCTTCGAGCATGACTGACGGTCGAACTCCTTCCGGCCGTTCGCAGATACGGGCGGCGAGACTTGCCTGGATGCTGGCAACCGCCGCACTTGGCCTGATGACGGTATTCCCGCTTGTCTGGATGCTGGTCATCTCGCTCAAGCCGGCGAGCGACGTCTTCACGCCGAGCCTCATTCCGGAACGGCCGACACTCGGCAATTTCCTCTATGTGCTGACCGAGGTGCCGTTCCTGCGCTATCTCTTCAATTCGTTCTTCGTGTCGGCGACGGTGACGGTCGCTGCGCTGTTCTTCCATTCGATGGCCGGCTACTCGCTCGCACGGCTGCGTTTTCCGGGCCGCGACACCCTGTTCCTCGCCATGTTCTCGACCTTCCTGGTGTCGCTTCCGGTCATCATCGTGCCGCTTTTCATCCTGACGCGGATGCTGCACATGCTGGACAGCTATGCCGGGCTGATCATTCCGGCGATCTTCAACGCATTCGGCATCTTTCTGCTCAGGCAATATTACCTGTCGCTGCCCAGGGAACTGGAAGAGGCCGCGATCATGGACGGCGCCGGCTACTGGCGCATCTATTGGAGCATCATCCTGCCGCTCAGCCGGCCGATCCTGTCGGCGCTGGCGATCCTGTTCTTCCTCGCCAACTGGAACGCTTTCCTGTGGCCGCTGACGATCACCTCCGACCTCAACCTCTGGGTGGTGCAGGTTGCGATCGCAAATTTCAAGAGCCAGTACGCCGCCGCCTGGAATTACGTCATGGCCGCTTCGACCATCGTTGCCGTGCCGATGCTGGTTCTTTTCGTGATCTTCCAACGCCAGATCATGGAATCCATCAAGACAAGCGGCCTGAAATAACCGCTGAAGCAAGAGGAGAAACACATGGACAATGCCGGCCTGTCGCCGCTTCGCGGGCTCGCCAAATTGCGCGACGCCAAAACCCGCCGGTTTTCAAGCTACGACCGCACCGGCGGCAATGACGACCGGCTGCATATAGAACCCGGCCAGACGGTGGTGATTGCCGAGCACGACGGTGCCGGCATCGTCACGCATATCTGGGCGACGCTCGCCTGCAAGAGCGAGGCGTTCCTGCGCAAGATCGTGCTGCGCGCGTACTGGGATGGCGAGGAACATCCGAGCATCGAAACGCCGATCGGCGATTTCTTCGGCATGGGCCACGCCCGCACCCGCAATTTTGCCAGCCTGCCGGTGCAGGCAAGTCCAGAGGATGGCAAGGCCTTCAACTGCTACTTTCCGATGCCGTTTGCCAGCCACATGCGCTTCACCGTCACCAATGAGGCCGAGGACGACCTGCTTTTCTATTACTATGTCGATCTCGAACTGCATGAGGAACTCGAGGAAGGCCTGGGCCGCTTCCACGCCCAATACAGGCAGCAACGACCTGATGGCATAGACGAGACGGGGCTGGCCAACGAGCAGGTCCTGTTTGGCGGCGAAAATACCGACGGGAACGGCAACTACACCATCCTCGAGGCGGAAGGTCACGGCCACTATGTCGGCGTGCTCTATTCCGTCTATTCGCGCCGCCGCTCCGCACTATGGGACTGGTATGGCGAGGGCGACGACATGATCTTCGTCGATGGCGAACCGGGCATTTCCGTGCCGGATACGGTGCGCAAGCCCGATCCGCGCATCGGACCGAAGGCCGAACTGATCGACGATCGCGGCGAGACCAGCCCCGGCGCCAACGATGCCTGGCCGCCGACCCTGCACGGCACCGGCACCGAAGATTATTTCAATACGGCATGGTGCCCGACACAGGACTACAGCGCGCCCTATCACGGCATCATCGCTGCCGGCGGGCCGAACTGGACCGAGCCGGTTACGCTCTATCGCTGGCACATAGAGGACCCGGTCATCTTCCACAAACGCATCCGGGTGACCATCGAGCACGGTCACGCCAATCGCCGCTCGGACGACATCTCGTCGGTCGCCTTCTGGTATCAGGCCGAACCGCACAGACCGTTCGAAGCGCTTGCCGATGTCGAGGACCGCATCCCCACCTATCGCGCGCCTTATCACAACTGGAAGGCCGCCTTGGACGAGCAGAGGCGTTAGCTAGGCCGGCGTGCGTTCGAATTGAGCCGTGCATCCCGCGCTATCTGCGTCGGGGCATCACCCTGCCGTAGTGCGGCGCCTCAGCTGCGAGGTGGAAGTTGCTGGACAGACCAGGTGTTGCCGTCGGGATCCTCAAAGAAGACAAATCTGCCCCAGGGAAAATCCTTGATATCGCTGACCTCGATGCCTTGAGCGGCCAGGTACCGGTGCGCCTCATCGATATCGGGCACGACCAGTTGCAGGCCCCTCATGGATCCCGGCGGGCTGTCGACGAGGCCCTTGCCCATGGCAATCGAACAGGCCGAACCGGGCGGCGTCAACTGCACGAAACGTATCTCGTCGCTTACGGTGTGATCGTGATCGAGATGAAAGCCGACCTTGCCAACATAAAAGCCGATTGCTCTATCGACGTCCGATACGGGGACCGGGACGAGTTCCAGCTTCCAATCCATGACAGTCCTTTCGCAGCTTGATCGCCAAGTGGTGCCGGACACCGTGGGCGACATCCCGCCTTCTTCCCATGCCATTGTCGGCAAGGGCCGCTCAGTCAGTCAAGAGATCTAGGGTTCGGTCGGAGACTTCAAGGCCGGGTCGGCCAAAGCTCCCCACGCCGGACATTTTCACAGGACCACGAAACAATTATCTCCGGTCGCAGTTTTGCCCGCAGAACCTTTCGAGGAGGCGACGATGAGCGCAACCGGCTTGGACGTTTTTGACAAAACGCTGCAAATAACAAACATCTGGCTTGACGAGATCATGGCAGATCTTGGTCCGGATCGACACGTCGCCTGGCATGCATTGGGCGCCGTTCTGCGAACCCTTCGCGACAGGCTACAGATCGGACTGGCGGCTAAATTGGGAGCGGAACTGCCGCTGCTCGTGCGGGGCGCCTACTATGATCGCTACCGGCCCGCCGACATGCCCGACAAGACACGCTCGCTCGAGGAGTTCCTGCAACACATTGCCGATGAATTGAAATCGACCCGTCCTGTCGATCCCGAGGATGCGGCACGTTCAGTGCTGCGTGTGCTTGCCGGCATATCGACCTTGGCCAGTCGGCAAAGGTGCGGGATGCGCTGCCAAAGGAAATCCAGGTGCTCTGGCCTGAAAGCGTGGGCGTCAAATAGTGGCGACCCCGCTCATGCGGACGCGCGACCGACCAACTGCCTCGAAACGCTGACGTTTAGAAACCTGCCGACGGTGTCCAGGTCGTCACGAATGCCGCACGATGTGTTCGACAAGGCGATGTGCCTCCTCGGCGATCGCCAATATTATGCCTGATTTGCGCGTGGAGGCGAAATCCAACCCGGCAAAGTAGATGCCTGGCAGGGCGGCCACGCCATCCTCGTGAACAGGCTGTCCTTCCGGGTCGAGCAGACCGGAAAGCCTCACCCAACTGAAATCGCCCTTGAAGCCGGTGCACCACACCACGGTCGTGATGCCGGACTCGGCAGAATCAAGAGAACGGACAGCCGGATTCGGCAGCTGCACTGCGACAGTCTCCGCTGGTCGGGTTCCGAAACGGGGCATCGATTCCGGAGCGGCTGATGTATTCGTCGATATAGCGTTTGACGTTGGCGGAGGCCTCATCCGCAAAACGAACATGCTCTTCGAGATCGTCGGCGAATGACAGACGGCCGTCATCTTCGACACCTGCGAACCGCCCCAGCAGCACGACACCTTGGGCGCCGAGCCCTTGCAGGCTTATCGTGTGTTCTACCCCAAGCAGACCACGAGGTGGAATGCGCCCCGCAAGTCGAATGATCTCGTCTCGACGCACGTCGAGAAATCCGCTTTCGACGAGCCAGAGCATGATGTCGCGACCTCGGTAGCGCCGCGAGAGCCGCCCGACCCGGCTGGTGGCAAGGAAGACTCTTCGGCCTGCTTCCGCCAGTTCTTCCGCGATCTGGGCATCGGACTGGCCGCTTCCGACCACCAGCACCGCTCCAGCCGGGAGATCGGCGGCGCTGCGATAATCAGAAGCATCGATCTGGCGCAGGCCCAGCGGCAACGCAGCGGCGAACACTGGGCGCACCGGACAATTCAAGTCGCCGCTTGCGATCACCACGTTGCGTGCCAAAACTGTGCCGCGCGAGGTGGTCAACCGATAGACGCCATTCCGGTTCCCACCGGAGAGCTCGGTCACAACAGTGTCCGGTTCGACCGGTAGTTCGTTTCGCCTGGCGAAATCCTCAAGCAGGGCGACGAACTGGTCGCGCGTCAGGGCACCGAACGGATCTGAACCGTCATAGAAGTCGCCTGGCATGACGGTCTGAACGTTTGGGGTATTCATCCGGAAAGAATCCCACCGCTGCGTGCGCCAGGTCTCTCCGATGCGGCCTCGCTCCAATACGGCATGGTGCAAGCCTTGCCGTGCCAGCGAATAGCTGACGCCCAGGCCGGCCCAACCGGCCCCGACCACCACCGCATCAAGGATGTTGGCGTCATCCGTCATTTGCCGCGGATCCGGGTGCTAGCGCCGGAGCAGCACTTCGAGGCGGCACCAACGCCATCAGCGTAACGCCTTGGCCGGCGAACAACCGCCAAACAGCAGCCGATGCTGCCTGAACCCATCCTCTGCATGGCTTCGCCCCCGACGCGAGGGCACGATAACAGCTTTGTCGGATCACGGCACAACCAAATACTCATCCGAAACCGGCAACGGTCGCGGCTTAACCTGGAAAGATCGTGAAACCGCCATCGACTCGGATTACCTGCCCGTTGATGAAGCGCGCGCGCGGACCGGCGAGGAAGGCCACCGCTTCGGCGATCTCTTCAGGCTCCGCATACCGGTTCAGCGATTTCTTGCTCGAATCCATGCGCTGCGGATCGACCACGCGGCTCGCCTGGAACCGTGCCGTCTTGGTGGCGCCGGGGCTCACCGCATTGACGCGTACGCCATCCTCGATCAATTCCTTGGCGAGGCAGCGCGTATAATGGACGACGGCTGCCTTGAGCGTCGAGTAGACCACCTCGGGCGAGCATCCGATATGCGCCGCCGCCGAGGCGATGTTGATCACCGAGCCCGAGCCACGCTTCACCATCGGCGGAACGAACGCCTGGCAGACCAGCATCGTGCCGATGAGGTTGTTCTCGGTCAGAACCTTGATGTCTTCGTAGTCGATGTCGAGCGCGTTGTTGGGATTGGGCTTTACGCCCTTGGCGCCGATGTCGCCGCCGGCGCAGTTCACCAGAATGTGCACGTCGCCGAGATCCGCCTCGATCTTCCTCCTCATTTCGGCGACGGCTTGCTTGTCGCCGATGTTGCCGGTGACCGCGGTGATGCGCGTCCCGTGCTTCTCCAAGCCCCGGGCAGAGTCGCCGAGGTCCGCGAATTCGCCATATTGAGATGGCCGGACCCAATCGAGATCGTGGACCGCGACGTTTGCGCCAAGTTCGGCCAAGCGGTCGGCCATCACGCGGCCGAGGCCGCGTCCCGAGCCGGTGACGAAGGCGGTCAGACCGCTGAGTTCTCGGGCAGTCATGCTGATTTCTCCATTGCAATGAAATCGAATTTCATCATGTTGGCAGCGCTGCGCCGGATCATGTCGAGCTCGTACGAAACGAGCGCACCGTCATCGTCCCGTTCCCATGGCGTACGGTAGTCGGCGTCGTCCGCAAGCCGGTTCAGGCGCGCAGCACTCAGGCAGGCCGCGAATTCGCGGGCGGTCTTCGGCGCATATCCGTTCCACCAGTCGTCGGTGAGACAGCGAACGTGACGGGCCTCCAGTGCGCCGGGCTCAAGCACGGCCGTCAGCGTGTCGTGGTGCTCGCCAAGGATGGCTGCCAGCTCGGCGAATGGCACGGCGCCGTCGCCGATGGCGCAGCGGACCAGGCGGTAACCCTCATCCGTGAACTGGACGCGATAGTCCTTGAGGTGAACGTGCCGGACATGCGGCGCTATCCGGCGCGTGAAGGCAAGCGGCGCCTCGCCGACAGGAAAGGTGTTGCCGGTGTCGTAGGTGATGCCGACACCCGGCCCGCCGAGTTCGCAGAATGCAACCAGTTCGTCGCTGCCGAAGTCCTGATGGTTCTCGATGCCGAGCACCCGGCTCTCGGCCGCCGCACGCGGCCCCCATTCCGTCAAGGCAGCGCGAATCGTTGCGTTGAACTCGCTCCATTTCGGACCCCACGCATTGCGGTCGCCGCACAGGACAGGCGTCAGTGCGATGCGGATCGTCGTCGCCTCGAGCAGGCGCGCAGCCCGAAAGGCGTTGTCCAGTGGACCTGCCACGAGCAATCCGCCGCTCACCACCGGGACGATGTCCAGCGCGGCCAGACGCCTGCGGAGCGCGACAATCTCGGCGTCAGTCAAGTCGGTCAACCAGGGTTCGTAGATCTCGAGCGTGCGCGCGCCCAGTTCCTGCGCCAGTGCTATGAAGCCATCCAGCCCTGCGCCGTCCGGATTGTGCCGCGGCGTGCCGCGGCCCTGCAGGCCGAGATAGTAGGTCAGTCCATAGGGGTTGAGGCCGAGACGAAGCATCAGCTTGGCGGTTCCAATTGAGATTCCAATTGAGAGCGGAGAGGCATCACTAGCGCAGACCGGCATCGACGGTGATGGACTGCTTGGTGATCATGCGGCTGTCGTCTGCTGCCAGGAAGAGCACGGTGCGTGCAATCTCCTCGCCCAGCAGGACGCGGCGGATCAATTGCCGCTGCACCGTCTGGTCGACTGCCTCCTGCGTCTTGAACCACAGCTCGCGCTGCCGCTCGGTCATCACGGCGCCGGGTTCGACTGCATTGACGCGGATGTTGTCGGGTCCGAACGACCGCGCCAACGCACGCGTTAGCGCCACCACGGCCCCCTTTGCGGTGGCATAGGCCACCATCTGATCCGCTCCGAACCGCCAGGCGATGGAAGAGAAGTTTACGATCGAGCCGAAGCCGAGTTCCTTCATGTGCGGATGCACAGCTTGAGCGGCGAAGAAGTGATGCCTCAGATTGACGTCGAAGCTGCGGTCCCAGTATTCGGCCGTTACCCCGTCGATGGGATGGCGCTGATCATTGGCGGCGTTATTCACCAGGACCGCAATCGGACCAAGCCGCGCGCGCACGCTTTCTACCGACGCCTTCAGCGCATCGACGTAGGTCACATCGCAATGGAGGTATAAGGGAGCCTGCCCGGCGGCACCACCGAGCTCGCGCACCAACGCCTCCGCTGGCTCATCCTGCACATCGAGAAAGGCCACCCGGGCGCCATTCGAAGCGAAGGCGCGGACCATATCGGCGCCGATGCCGGAGGCGCCGCCGGAGATTAGCACGACCCGATCGGTCAAGCTCGGATAAGTCGCGAATTGTACGGACATCGATTACAGAAGCGCCTTGGTTGTTGGATCGAACAGGCAGGCGCGCGACATGTCGATGCCCAGCGTTATCGTCTCGCCCATGACGGGAGCGTCGTCCGGCTCGAAACGGCCGGTGATCTCCAGGTCGCCCAGCCTGAGCACGGCAAGCGTCTCGGCCCCGGTCGGCTCGACCAGTTCGACCGGCGCCTGCATGGACGCCACAGCCGGTTTGCGTGACTTCAGGTCGGTCGTGAAACGGTAGATGTGTTCCGGCCGGATACCGAGCACGACGTCCTTTGGCGCACTGGCGGGCATCGGCGCGGCAAGGGCGAGGCTGGCATCGCTGCCGTCAGCGGCGCGTACCGAGATGCTGGTCGAGCCCGTAAGCCGGGCGGGGATGAAATTCATCGCCGGCGATCCCATGAAACCGGCAACGAACATGTTCGTCGGCCGGTCGTAGATCCGCTTCGGCGTGTCGAACTGCTGTACCGAGCCCTGGTTCATCACCGCAATGCGGGATGCAAGCGTCATCGCCTCGACCTGATCGTGGGTGACGTACACCGTGGTCTTGCCGACGCGATGGTGGAGCTTCTTGATTTCGGCACGCATATCGACGCGCAGCTTGGCGTCGAGGTTGGACAGGGGCTCGTCGAACAAAAACAGCTTCGGGTCGCGGACGAGGGCACGCCCCATCGCAACGCGCTGCCGCTGGCCGCCCGAGAGCTGGCCGGGCTTGCGTTTAAGCAGCTGTTCGATCTGCAAGAGTGCGGCAACCCGCTGGACAGCTTCCGCTTGCGCCGCTTTTGGCACGCCGCGGCTTTCCATGCCGAAGGTGATGTTCTGGCGCACCGTCATCGTGGGATAGAGGGCGTATGACTGGAACACCATCGCAATGTCCCGGTCCTTGGGTTGCACCGAGTTCACCAGCCGGTCGCCGATCCAGATCTCTCCCGACGTGACCGTTTCCAGGCCGGCGATCATGGCGAGCAAGGTTGACTTGCCGCAGCCTGACGGGCCGACAAGGGCGACGAATTCTCCGGTCTTAGCCTCGAGATTGATGCCGGCAAGAATCTCGAGCGAGCCGTAGCTCTTGTGAAGGTTGCGGATCATCAACGCGGACATGGGCGACGCTTCATTTGATGGCGCCCTGGGTGAGGCCGCGCACGAAGTATTTTCCACCGAACAGATAGATCAGCAGCGGAGGCAGCGCGCCGATCAGCACGGCTGCGCTCATCACATCATAAGCACGCGCGGTCGTGCCGCCGGCCGTGAGTGCTACCAACGCCGCCGTGATCGGCTGCTGCTGGCCAGATGTGAAGACGACGCCGAACAAATACTCGTTCCAGATGCCGGTGAACTGCCAGATGACGGTGACGATCAGAATGGGTGGCGACAGGGGCAGGATGATCTTGCGGAAGATCCGCCAGAAGCCGGCGCCGTCGATGCGTGCCGCCTTGATCAGGTCGTCCGGTATGCTGACGTAGAAATTGCGGCAGAACAGGGTGGTGAACGAGATGCCCTGGACGACGTGGATCAGCACCAGCCCATATGTGGAATTGGTCAGGCCGAGCTTGCCGAGCAGGAATGCCCACGGCATCAGCGAAATCTGGCCGGGCATGAATACGCCGAGCAGCATCAGATTGAAGATCAGTTCAGAGCCCCTGAAGCGCCATTTGGAGAGGATGTAGCCGTTCATGGCGCCGAGAATGGTCGAGATGATGGTGGCGGGGATCGTCATCGCCAGCGAGTTGAAAAAATTGCGCTTCATCCCCTCGCAGGTACCGCTGACGCAGTAGGATCCCCAGGCCTGCGCCCACGCATCGAACCGGAAGCTGCGCGGTACGGAGATGAGGCCGTTGCGGGCAATCTCCGACTGCTCGCGCAATGAGTTGAAGATCACCACCAGCAATGGCACGAGATAGACGACCGCGAAAAGCGTCAGCACGGCATAGACAAGGAAGCGGCTCCAGAAATGCCGGCGCGTGGCGGCGGCTTCTTCCGGATCAAAACGGGCATTGGGGGAAATTTCAGCCATTGCGGCCCTCCGCCTGCCGGCGCCAGACGATCCACAAGGAGTACGGCACCAGCACCACCGCGACCGCCGCGAGCATCATCATCGCCGCGGCGGCACCTTCGCCGATTTGGCCGCGCTGGAACATCAGGTCGTAGACATAGATGGCGGGGAAGGTGGTGGACACACCTGGCCCGCCTCGCGTCAACGCCGCAACCAGGTCGAAGGTCTTTATGGCGAATTGTATCTGAATGACCGCCACCGCCAGGAATATCGGGGCGATGGTTGGCAGGATGACCCTCCGATAGGTCCGGAAAATCGACGCGCCGTCGATTTGCGCGGCTTTGACGAGGTCCGGATCGACGGACCGCAAGCCGGCCAGGAAGAGCGCCATTGCGAAGCCGGACGACTGCCAGATACCGGTTATGATCACCGCATAGATCGCAGTGTTGCGGTTGGCCGTCAGGGCGAAGCTGAAGTCGGTCCAGCCAAGCCCTCGAACGAAGGCCTGGATGCCGTCGACAGGGTTATACAGCCAGCTCCACACCGTACCGGTGACGATGAAGGACACCGCCAACGGATAGAGGAAGATGGTGCGCCAAACCGCCTCGCCGCGGACGCGCTGGTCGATTGCGATCGCGAGCAGCAGGCCAACGGCCATCGAGCCAACGATATAGAAGCCGCTGAACAGGAAGAGATTCGTATAGGCGATGTTCCAGCGCCGGTTTGCCCAGAGCGAAGCGTAATTGTCCAGGCCGACGAACCCATATGTCGGCAATAGCGACGAATCGGACAGCGAGATGTAGAGCGTCCAGAGCGTGAAGACGAAAACATAGATGAAACTCGCAGCTATCGACGGCGCCAGCACCAGAATGGGCACCATCGTGCCCAGGCGCTCGCGCCACGGTCGGGCCGCGGCAGCTGCAGCTGGTACAATCAGATCATGGGTGGACATCGGGCTGCTCCGGCGAGGTCTGGCCGGGAGCTTCGCCCCCGGCCATCATCGGCAGCGTCATTTCTGCGCTTCGGCCGCATCCGCCATCGCGTTGGCCGCGTCCTGCGCACTCATATCCGGCGTTGCTACAAACTCCGTGATGCTATCCATTATTGCGCCGCGGACCTTTTGCGGAACCGTCATGTTGTGCGCCATCGAACGCACGAGCGTGCCGGCGGCGATCGAGGCTTGCAGATCCTTTTGCGAGAGTTGCTGGCAGGGATTGAAGCCGTTCGAAAGATCGACGTCGAGGCGGGCCGGAATGGACCCTTTGGTCTGATTGAAAATGGTCTGGAATTCGGGCGACAGGATGATGCTGGCAAGCAGCTTCTGTCCCTCGATATAGTCCGGGTCCTTCTGTTTGAAGAACACGACCGAGTCTGAATTCAAGATGAAACCCGGCTTGCCCCAATCGGTCGGCGCCTGGGCGCAGACATAGTCGGTGCCCTCCTTGAAGCCGCCGGCCGTCAGCAGGCCGATCGTCCAGTCGCCCATGATGTGGAAGGCGGCCTCGCCGCGGCCGACGAGATGCGACATGGTATCCCAGTCACGCCCGTTCATGCCGGGGTCCATGTACTTCGAGGTCATGGTGCGGAACTGCTCGAAGGCCTTGACCATGCCATCGCTGCGCATGGCATCGACGTCGCCCTCGACGAAAGCTTTCCTGTAGAGATCGAGGTCCTGACCATACACGACCACTTCGAAGACGGTCGAGTCGGTCCAGTCGGCGGTCGAGTGCGAAATGCAGATCTTGCCGCTGGCCACGATCTTGTCGCAGGCGGCGTTGAATTCCGCCCATGTCTTCGGCATCTGGGTGACGCCCGCGTCCTTCATGACCTTCGGCGATGCCCACAGCCAGTTGATGCGGTGGATGTTCATCGGCGCGGCCACCCAATTCCCGGTCGGCTTCATCACCGGCAGTAATTCGGGAGCGACGACCTTCTCCCAATTTTCCGCCTTCGCCAGGTCGTCGAGATTGGCTGTCATGCCCGTCTCGTTCCATTCGGCGATCTCGGGGCCTTTGAGCTGCACAGCGGGAGGTGCGTTGCCGGCGATCACATCGGCACGCAGTTTGGCCAGGGTATTGGCCGTATGGCCTGCGATGGAGGTCTGCTGCCAGGTACCACCCTTGGCGGTAAACATCTCGCCGAGCTTGGCGATAGCCTGGGCGTCCGATCCGGTGGCCCATTGATGCAAGAGATTGGTCTTGGGCTCCGCGAGGGCTGTTCCGCTGACCAAGGTGAAGGCGGTAGCGGCCGCAAAGGCCGTCCTCAGGTATTTCATCGTTTCACTCCCATATGTGATGCACGGTTCGTATCGACCGCTTATGGCCCGCGATTTGAGGTCGTGGCCGGTGAGATGCAGTAATCTCCGTTCTTTCCAAGATGGCATATTTGGGCTATCAGTCAACGTGCTTTGTGCTCATGATGAACAAACCTTCGCTTAGAAATTGGCTGATCGACAAGCCGTCCGCGTCGCCGGAGAGCTTGATCGTCCGATGCCTGCGTGAGCGCGGCGTGCTTTCTGCGTCGCAAATTACCCGCATTACCGGCTTGGCGCGGTCGACGGTTTCAACCGCGCTCAATGGCTTGAGAAAGTCGGGGATGGTGATCGAATCCTCGGCCCATCATGACGCGGCCAGGGGTATCGGCAGGCCTGCCACGACATTGACGCTCAATCCCGCTGTGGGCACCTGCGTCGGCATCCATCTGGGCCTCGACGAAATGCGGTGTGTCGTCGCCGACGTCTCGCATTCTTTCGTTGCTGAACAAACTATCCCCATGGGTCTGGACTACCAGCCGCAACAGGCGGCCCAGCTTGCCAAGTCAGTAATTGCCCGATGCTACGAAGAGAACGGTCTGCCGATGGCGGGGCTCCTGGGGGTTGGGGTCTCCGTCTCGGGCCCAGTCAGCCGCGAAGGAGTGGTGCTGCGCGCGAGTATCGTTCCGACCTGGGCCGGGGTCAACATCCGCGATGTGTTCGGGCCGGTCCTCGAACAGCCGATCTTCGCCGACAATGAGAGCAACTGCTCGGCCATTGCCGAGCTGATGTGGGGTGCGGCCGTCGGCCAGGACGATTTCGTGCTGTTCAAGGTCGATCTGGGCGTCGGCGGGGCCATTGTCCAGCACGGCCGGCTGGTGAGCGGCATCGCCGGCGGCGCCGGCGAATTCGGGCACATCAGCATCGATCCCGGTGGCGACCTTTGCCGGTGCGGCAATCGAGGATGCCTGGAGCTCTATGCCAGCTTTGCCCAACCGCTCGAGCAGATTTCGCGCATCGTGCGGCGGCCGGTCACGATGGACGACGTGATCATGATGGCCGAGAAGGGCGACGTGAGGGCGCTGCGGATGATCGAGGACACCGCCGAGTTCGCCGGTCGTGGCCTTGGCTTGATCGGTTCGGTGCTCAATCCGCCGCTCATCATCATCGGCGGCCGCATGGCCTTGGCGGGCGACATTCTCCTGGCGCCGCTGATCGCGTCATATGAACGCCACACGCTCATTAAGTCCCGCGATGTGGCACCCGCGCTGCGCACACGGATAATCGTTGGCAAGCACACGGAGAACGATGCATTGCTCGGCGCGGTCGGCCTCGTGCTGCGCCACAACAGCCGACTGCGATGATACGGCCCCGCTTCGAGCGGTGCCCTGATTTTGCGAGCTGCTCGCCGCTCCAGCGGAGCTGAGGTTCACTACGCGACACGGACCGTGCGCTGCCTCGGCTTGATCGCGGTGGCGAGCAGCAGGCCGGCGACGATGAGGGCGGCACCGGCGAGATCGTAGTCTTGCAAGCTTTCGCCAAGGAACAGATAAGCGAGAACGGCGACGAAGGCGGTCTGGAGATAGAGCAGCATGCTGGCGCGCCCCGCACCAAGCGTCTCGACGCTACGGTTGTAGAGATAGTACATCAGAGCGCCGCCTGGGCCGGCAACATAGGCGAGAGCCAGAAGGCCGTTCGCATGCAGCGCCGAACGATCCCCGGAAAACAGTTCCCAGAGATAGAAAGGCAGTGCGGCCAGCGCGCCGGCTCCCAGCAGCAGGACCACCATCGGCAGAAGCTCGATAGCGAATTTGGCGCGACGCAGCAGCACGGTGTAGAGGCCCCAGCAAAACGCGCTGCCGACGATCCACAACTCGCCGGGATTGAACTGCAGCTGCGTCAGCGCAGCAAGGTCGCCGCGCGCCACGATCACCACCATCCCGGCCAGAGCGACCAGCGCTCCAAGCGCTTTCCAGACACCGAGGGGCTCGCCGAGCACGAAGCGGGCAAGCACCATGGTCATGATCGGCGACAGCGCCATGATGATGCCGGCGGTTGTCGCGTTGGTGTAGTTGAGGCCCGTGTAGATCATGCCCTGACACAAGGTCAGCCCGATGGCACCGATGACCAGCACCTCGATCACCCGGGATTGGATCAGCACGAGCATAGCCCCGTGATGACGATGGACGATAGGCAGCAGGATCGCGCAGGCAAGCGTCAGCCGCCAGAAGCAGAGCGCCCAGGGCGGCATCTCGGGGGCAACCCACTTGGCGGCGATATAGACGCCGGCCGACAGGAGCCAGCAGAGCGTCGCGAGGGAATAGGCGAGCGGAAGTGATGCGCCGGGTATCGCCTTCGCTACACTTGGATGTGCAATCGGCAGCGATTGGATGTCCGTTTCCTCCCACCGCAGACTTTTAGCAGATTTGCAGCGTCTTGCTAAGCAGCAACAACAGCTGTTTGACCAGCTGGTGCAATCGGCGGGTCATTATGGGTCCCGCCGTTCATGGTCTCGTTCCATTCGAACGCATGTTGGCCCATGAGCAACTCGACACCGAAAGGCGCAAGCCGTATCGATTTCGCGCGGTTGCCGCAATCTTCGCGCGCCATATTTCTTAGAGCGCAGATCTGTCGCGAATTCCTGGCCCTCGGATCACGAGCGCCGCTGTTTCGAAGCAATTGGAAGAATAAGCCACTGACTTGCGTTTGCACAAAGAGCGCGACACAGATCCATGCGGAGGACGTCCGATGCATGCCGGCTTCCGAGGAAGCGTACTCGTAGCGGTGCTGGGCACCGTCATGGCAAGCTGCGCTGGCATTCCGGCGCAAAAATCCGGAACGGCGCAAAAAACGGGGGCAATAACTGGCTATGGCCCCAACCCCACTTTACCGAAACCAAGACCGACGCTGATCCCGACTGTTAACATCGCCGAGGCGAAAGGCTGGCAGAAAGGCGGTATGCCGACCCCGGCGAAGGGGCTGACAGTGAACGCCTTTGCCACCGGCCTCGACCATCCGCGCTGGCTACATGTGCTTCCGAACGGCGACGTGCTGGTTGCTGAAACCAATGCCCCTGCCAAGCATGACGAAGGCTTTAGTCTTAGAAAGGTCTTCATGGACCTGGCGATGATGCGGGCTGGCGCCGCGACCAAAAGCGCCAACCGCATCACGCTCCTGCGCGACACCGATGGCGATGGCATTGCGGATGTGCGCACGACATTCGCGGAAGGCCTCAATTCGCCCTTCGGCATGACGCTGTCCAAAGGCAAGCTCTTTGTCGCGAATACCGACGCGCTCGTCGCATTCCCCTACTCCAATGGCCAGACCAGAATCAGCACGCCGCCGGAAAAGATCATTGACTTGCCGGCCGGGGACCTCAACCATCATTGGACCAAGGACGTGATCGCAACTCCGGATGGACGCAAGCTCTATGTCACCGTTGGTTCCAACAGCAACGTTGGAGAAAACGGCATAGCCGCGGAGAAGAACCGCGCCGCTGTCCTTGAAGTGGATCGGTCGACCCGCCGCACTCGGGTCTTCGCCTCGGGCCTGCGCAACCCGAACGGGCTCTCCTGGAATCCTGAAACTGGCCAGCTTTGGGTCGCCGTGAACGAGCGTGACGAGATCGGCGACGACCTCGTGCCGGATTACATGACCTCGGTTCGTGACGGCGCTTTCTACGGCTGGCCCTACAGCTACTACGGACAGAACGTCGACGAACGTGCCAAGCCGCACCGCCCCGATCTCGTGGCGACGGCGATCAAGCCCGATTACGCCCTGGGCTCTCATACCGCCTCGCTGGGACTGACCTTCTCCAAAGGCGCCCGGCTCGGTCCGGCCTACGGCAACGGCGCCTTCGTCGGCCAGCACGGCTCGTGGAATAGAAGCGTGCACAGCGGCTACATGGTGATCTTCGTGCCGTTCCATGGTGGCAAACCGAGCGGTCCTCCGAAAGATGTGCTCACTGGCTTCATCGGGCGTAATGGCGAGGCGATGGGCCGTCCGGTCGGCGTTGCTATCGATCAGACTGGCGCACTGCTCGTCGCCGATGACGTCGGTAACGTCATCTGGCGGGTCCGCCGGGCGAATGGCCGTTGAGCGCAGGTGTCTTTCTGATTCCGACCTCACCAGCCTTCGGCTACGGCGCCACGCCCGGTATGGCTTCATTCGGCTGCGATTTCGATGCATATGCCAGATGACAACATCGCGCCTGCCGCATGTCGGCCGTTGCGGAGAGGTCTATTTTGCGCATGGCTGTGCAATGAGGCCGAGCGACGCCACCAAGCGACCAACGGTTGATTTCGCGGCAATGGCCGCGAGTCAGTCCCTGCCTTGCTCCAAAGCCTGAGCGTCGATAGACCTGCCTGCGGTTTCCTCAGCTAATAGATCGATATGATTGCAGGATTAACCGTTTCATAGCCCAGGCGCGGCTTCGATTTGTCTTTCGAAATCGCGCTGGAGACAGTTCCGGTTGAACTGCAATCCACCTTTGTTTCCCTCTTTTTCTTGATCGTGCTGCCCGACAGGTCGGTGCAGGCCGACGTTACTGCTGTACTGACCACCCTCTTTTTCTCGTGCGCAACGGCGGCGGTGGATAGGGCAATCACAATTGCCGCGCAAACAATCGTCAATCTCATTGATTTTCCCCCTTAGAGCACCGCAAACGTGTGGTCGACTGCCTTGAGACGCCGGCGAAGACGGTACTCGCGCCTGGCCGGCCCATCCGGCTTTCGACGGCACAAGATTGTAACTACATTAGCTACAGCGCAAGTAACCATTTCGGACTAGGGAACGGGGTTCACCCTTCGACGGAAAGCGGCTGGGCTGCCGGCGAAAAAGCAGGCGTTTTAGCCGTTCTCGCCGCCGAGCGCCTTCCGATTTTGGGACAGAGGTTGGCTGATGCCCTTAAACTCACGGCTACGCATTGGTTGGATCTATGCAGCGACAAGGCCAACCCTGGCAAAGCCTCTGCACAGTCACCTTCGAGCAGCACCAGTCTTGGAATTCACGCCCTCTAGCAAGGCGAGCAGGCCTTTCAGAATTTCGATTGGCGGCGGCGGACAACCTGGAATGTGCAGATCGACAGGCAAGACCTCGGACACTCCGCGCACCACGGCATAGCTACCGGCGAAACAGCCGCCATTACCTGCGCAATCTCCGAGTGCGACCACCCATTTTGGGTTGGGTGTTGCGTCGTAGGTCCGCTTCAATGCCTCGCGCATGTTTTTTGTGACCGGCCCGGTGACGAGCAGTACATCGGCATGGCGGGGTGATGCGACGAACCGGATCCCAAAACGCTCGATGTCATAGAAGGCGTTGTTCAGCGCGTGCATCTCAAGTTCGCAGCCGTTGCAGGAACCGGCATCGACCGCCCGGATCGACAGGCTTCGCCCCAATCGTTTGTGAGCAGCCCCATCGAGCGCACGTGCGAGTTCGTCGACCGCCGTGCTGCTTGCCGACGGCGGACGCTCGGTGAGAGGGGGGCGTATCAGGCTTTCAAAAAGAAGCTTGCGCATGACAGCGTGCCTTCAGAGATCATGGCCCGAATAAGAGCAGTTGAACGATTTGTTGCACAGCGGAAAGTCGGCAACGATGGTTCCTTCGATCGCCGCTTCAAGGAGTGGCCATTGAAACCATGACGGATCACGGAGGTGACAGCGCTCGACCAAGCCGCCCTTGCCAATGCGCAGCCAGGCCAGAATGTCGCCGCGGAAACCTTCGACCAGCGCCATGCCTTCATGCGGTTGGTCTGTCTGCGCGAAATCGACACGGATCGGTCCGTCTGGCAGTTGTTGCAGGACTTGTTCGATCAGGGACAGGCTCTGTTCGACCTCGTGGATACGAATCCAGACACGGGCGTTCACGTCGCCTTCTTGGAGTAGAGGCACATCGAAAGCGAGCTCGTCATAGGGTGGATAGGCGACATTGCGGCGGGCATCGAAGTCCCGACCGGAGGCCCGGCCAACATACCCGCCGGCGCGATACTGTCGGGCGAGATCCACCTTCAGCCGGCCAGTTGCGACTGTCCGATCCTGTAGCGACGCCGTGTTATCGTAGAGCTCGACCAGCGCGGGAAACCGCTGCCTGATCTCTGCGATCAGGGACCTGAGCGCTGTAGTGCCATCATCGGTTAGGAAGCTTGCCACGCCTCCGGGCACGATGCGGTCGCGCATCAAACGATGACCGAAGGCAGCATCGCTTGCCCGCAATACGCGCTCACGCAGCACACCACAGTGGGCATGCATGAGCGCGAAGGCGGCATCATTGCAGATAGCGCCGATGTCGCCCAGATGATTGGCCAGGCGCTCCAATTCGGCCATGAGCGCTCGCAGCCAGACCGCGGGTGGGGGAACCTCGACACCCAGCGCCGCTTCGACCGCGCGGGCAAAAGCGAGGGAGTATGCCACGGTACTGTCGCCGGAAGTTCTGCCCGCCAGTTTGGCTGCACGGTCGATGTCGGACCCCGCCATCAGGCCTTCTATACCCTTGTGCGCGTAGCCGAGGCGCTCCTCCAGCCGGACGACCGTTTCGCCGCTCGCTGTAAATCGAAAATGGCCTGGCTCGATGATGCCGGCATGCACGGGTCCGACCGGGATCTGATGCAGGCTCTCCCCCTCGGCAGGCAGGAAAGGGTAGGGGGAGGCTGTCGCAGCAGACGTCCGGACGCGGGTACTCAACGGATAGCTGACACCCCAATGGCCATGATCAAGCCACCGTCTCGTATCAGGCGCGCCTTGTGGCAGGAGCCCGAACAGGTCAGCAGCCGCGCGTTCGAGCCGCAATGCGGGCGGATGCAGCCGGCCGACCGATGGGTAGCGGCCACTGGGGCATTCCAGGCTGACGACGCCGATGTCCCCGGCGCCTTCATCGAGAAGTGCCATGTGGACGGCACCTGGCTCACCCCATAGGCCGAGCAAGCTCCAGTGGCCGTCGGCCAATTGCTCGACGGCAAAGCCCCATTTTTTCGGAGTCACCACGGCGCGCGACCACGGGAAATGATTTTCGACACGTTGGCCAGCAAGGATGAGATCGATCAGCGCGGGCATGCTCTTTCTCTCCTCTGCTCACCCCAGGATACTTGCGACGTGCTGGAACCATGTGACCAGCGGTGGCGGCAGATAGACGCCGGCGGCAAACACCAACGCCAAGTGGGAATACATCGGAATGTAGGACGCCTCAGCGGGTGCCGTGCTGCCGCGCGGTTCGCCGAAAGCGACGCCGGTCAGTCGAAGCAGCAGGGCGCCGAAAGCGAGCAGAATCCCGAAAACCAACGGCATCGCCAAAAGGGGGTGTCTTGCAAATGTCGAACTCACGACCAGGAATTCGCTCATGAAGATGCCGAGCGGGGGGAGGCCGGCAATGGCAACGACGCCGATGACGAGCGCCCAGCCAAGCGCAGGATGCGTTTCCGTCAGTCCCCGGATTTCGGCGATGTTCTGTGTCCCCTTGACTTGGGCAATGTGGCCGACCGTGAAAAAGATCGCCGACTTGGTCAGGCTGTGCATGACCATGTGCAGCAGGCCGGCAAAATTGGCGAGCGGGCCTCCTATGCCGAAAGCGAACACGATGATGCCCATGTGCTCGATCGAGGAGTACGCGAACAAGCGTTTGATGTCGCGGCGGCGGTAGAGCATGAAGGCCGCGAAAACAAGCGACGTCAGTCCCATCGTGATCATCAATGGCCCAGGTGCGATCGCTTCCGGGCTTGCCGCGAGCAACAGCTTGAAGCGCAGCACGGCATAGAGCGCGACGTTTAACAGCAAGCCCGACAGCACTGCGGAAATCGGCGTCGGACCCTCAGCATGCGCGTCTGGCAGCCAGGCATGCAAGGGCGCAAGGCCGACCTTCGTCCCGTAGCCGAGCAGCAGAAAGATGAAGGCGACATTGAGCAGAGCCGGATCGAAGCGCGCGGCGTGAGCGATGAGCACCGTCCAGACCATCGCATTCGTCCCCTCGCCAACAACCGGCTGTGCAGCCATGTAGACGAGGATGGTGCCGAACAGTGCGAGCGCGATGCCGACGCTGCCCAGAATGAAATATTTCCAGGCGGCCTCCAGCGCTTCGTGCGTGCGGTAGATGCCGACCATGAGCACGGTGGTCAGCGTGGCAAGCTCCACCGCCACCCACATCAAGCCAATATTGTTCGACACGAACGCCAGGTTCATGCCGAACATCATGACCTGGTACATTGCGTGATAAAACCGCAAGTTCGGGACTGTCAGCCGCCCGCTCTCCAGTTCGTGGGCAATGTAGGAAGCGCTGAAGACGCTGGTGGTGAAGCCGACGAATGTGTTGAGCACGATGAAGACGATATTGAGATCGTCGACGAGCAGATACTGCCCGGGCTGCGGGCGGTCGGTGACAAGAAGCGACAGTGCGGCGAGCAAAGTCAGCAAGCTCGCAGCGACATTGACGCCCGCCGATATGCGGTATTTCGGCAGCACCGCCAGGAGTGCGGCCGCGAAGACCGGTATCAGCAAAATGGCGGCCACCGCATCGAGGGAAAACGCGGTCAACGGTGTTCTCCCCTGTAGTCGTCGAGCGCGCCGACATCCACCGAGTCGAACCTCTCGCGGATGCGGAACAGGAAGACTCCGATGACGATGAAGGCAATAAGGATCGAGAAGGCGACACTGATCTCGACGACCAGGGGCATGCCCTTGGCCCCAGTGGCGGCGAGGACCAGACCGTTCTCGAGCGACATGAATCCGACAACTTGGCTGACGGCGTTGCGGCGGGTGACCATCACCAGCAGCCCCAGCAAAATGATGGACAACGCGAAAGCCAGGTCCTCGCGGGCGAGGGGATCAGCCTCGGGAGTGACGCGCAGCATGAGGACCATGGACAGGGCCACCAGGCCTATCCCCGCAAGCATGGTCGTACCGATGCCGACGGCGGTCTCGACGTCACGATGGATGCCGAGCCGCTGAATGATGCGATGAAGCCCGACAGGAATGACGATCGCCTTGAAGACGAGGGCGATCGCCGCCGTGACGTAGAGATGATGCGCGTCCTGGATATATGCCTGCCAAGCTACCGACAGGGCCAGCACGATTGCATGAAGCGCAAAAACGTTGATCAGCGCAAAGAGGCGATCCTGATACAGCATCATGAAACTGACCAGCACCAGGCCGCCGGCGAGCAGGTGAGCGATGTCGAAGGTGAGGCCGTTCATCAGAGGCTCCGCGAGACGAACAGCAGGAGCGTGCCGAGCAGGGCCAGCATCAGCGCTGCCCCGAGGAAATCCGGGACGCGGAAGACGCGCATCTTGGCGATGGCAGTCTCAAACACAGCGAGGAGAACGCCACAGACGGCAAGCTTGCCGACATAGGCGACGACACCCGGAGCAAGGGATTCCAGTCCTGCCCCGGCGCTCGCCAGTCCCCAAGGTAGGAAGACGCAGGAAATCAGCGACACATAGAGCAGAAGCTTGAGGAAGGCGGCAAACTCGATCATCGCCAGATGGCGACCGGAATATTCCAGCACCATCGCCTCATGAACCATGGTGAGTTCCAGATGGGTCGATGGGTTGTCCACGGGTATGCGGGCGTTTTCGGCGATCGCCACCATCACGAGGGCGATAAGCGACATCCCGAGCGACACCCGCAGGCCAACCTCCGGTGACCCCATGAAGGCGGCGACCGTCGAGAGTTGCGTAGCACCCGCGACGAGTGCCAGGCTGAACACGATGAGCAGCATGGCGGGTTCGGCCAGCGAAGCGATCATCACCTCGCGGCTCGAGCCGATGCCGCCAAAGCTCGTGCCGACGTCCATGCCTGCCAGCGCCAGGAAGAACCGGGCGCTTCCCAGCAGTGCGACAATGGCTATGAGATCGGCGGTCCAACTGAATGTAAGGCCGGCGGCGAATGTCGGGATGAGCGCCGCGCCGACCCAGGTGGTGGCAAAGATCAGATAGGGCGTCACGCGAAACAGCCAGGATGCGTTGTCCGCCAGAACGACTTCCTTGCGCATCAGCCGCAAGAGATCGCGGTAAGGTTGGATCAGGGAAGGACCCTGGCGGCGCAAGAGCCGTGCCTTCACCTTGCGCACGAATCCGGTCAGGAGCGGCGCCAGCAAAAGCACCAGCGCCATCTGCGCGCCTTGAACGGCCAACTCGAGAGTCACGGCCATAGTGCGAGCACCAGGAGCAGGACAATGAGAAAGAGAAAGACGAGGGTCAGGTAGCGCCTGATCGTCAGGAACTGCAGATGGTTGAGGTGGTCGGTCGCAAAGTCGAGGGCCCGGCCGATAGGCAGGTACAGCGTCTCCCAGATCACATCATGCATTTCGACATTCAGACGAGCCGGACCGGTCTCGCCAGGTGCCGGCATTTCGACGGTTTCCCTTGCACGGAATACAAACGTGCCGAAGACGCGGCGGATAGGCTGCGCGAAGCTGACGGCCGTGTACTGCGAGCTTGGGACCACATCCGGGAAGCCACAACCCCAGGCGGGACCCCGACGGAGTGCATGTGATGCAAAGCGATGGATCACATATGCCGCAGCGGATGCGGAAAAGGCGATGAACAGGAACACCAACAGGCCGTTGTAGGAACTGCGGCTCGCTGCAATCGGCACGATAGACAGCCAGGGCTGCGCCATCTGCACAGGCATCCGGCTGCCGATCAGTGGCAGTGTCACCGATGATAGGCCGTCTATCACAAGACCGGGCAGAATGCCGGCCAGGAGACAAAGGGCAGCGAGAACGAACATTGCCGCCAGCGAGTGGCGGTCGACCTCATGCGCCAGTTCCACCGCGGCCGAGCGTGGCCGGCCGAGGAATGTAATCCCGAACGCCTTTACAAAGCAGGCCGCGGCCAGTGCCGCTGACAGCGCCAGCAGACCGCCAACGGCGGGCACCATGACCTTCAGTCCCCATTGTGGCAGATCGGGGCTCTGCAATATGGCCTGAAAGGCCAGCCATTCGGAGACAAAGCCGTTGAAGGGTGGAAGTGCCGAGATCGCGACGCAACCGACGAGAAAGGCAAAACTTGTAAAGGGCATGCGATGGATGAGACCGCCCAGCTTCTCCATATCCCGCTCTCCGGTTGCCGTCAGCACGGCGCCCGCGCCGAAAAACAGCAGGCTCTTGAAAAAGGAATGATTGAGGACGTGGAACAGCGCGGCGGTGAGCGCCAGCGCTGCAGCCGATGGCATGGCGTTCGCCTTGAACGCGAGCGCGAGACCAAGGCTTACGAAGATGACGCCGATGTTTTCAATGGTGCTATAGGCGAGCAGTCGCTTCAGGTCCTTTTCCATCAGCGCGTAGAGGATGCCGAGAACCGCCGTCAGGCCGCCAAGAAAAAGCACGGCAACGCCCGACCACCATGCCCGCTCACCGAGCAGATCGAAAATAACGCGTATGAAGCCATAGACTGCGACCTTGGTCATCACGCCGCTCATGAGAGCCGAGACGTGGCTTGGCGCAGCCGGATGAGCGAGTGGTAGCCAAACGTGCAGCGGGACGAGTCCAGCCTTGGAGCCGGCACCCAGCAGCATGAGAACCAAGACGAAAGCAGCGGCGAACGGGGTGGGGTCGGCGGCTCGCATCGCGTCGAATGTATAGGTTCCATCGGAGCCGGCGAGCAGGCCGAACGCAAGCAGCAGCGCGAGTGTGCCGAAGCTCGCCATCACGAGATAGATGTAGCCCGCCCGCGCATTGTCCTGCTCGCGATGGTGCGCCATGACGAGCGCCCAGGAGGCGAGCGACATGAATTCCCAGGAAAGCAGGAAAGTGAAGGCGTCGTCGGCCATCACGACAAGGTTCATTCCGGCTAGGAAAGCCGGGAAGAACGGCAGCACCCGATGCGGCGCAGACTCATGCCTGCCATAGCCGAGGCCATAAAGACTGGCCATGGAGCCGCCGAAGTTGACGACGATGAGGAAGAAAGTCGAGAGCGCATCCAAACGGAAATGAGCGCCAATCCATGGCAATCCAAGAGGCAACACCACAGTCGACGGGGTGACGGGATTGTCGGCGATGCGGCTCGCCAGAACCATGAGCACAGCCGCCGATATACCTAGCGTCAAGCCGTAGATCAGGCGTGTTCCCGAGTCCGATCTGCGGCTTTCCGCAATCGCAAGCACCGCAGTCCCCAGGAGCGCAGCAACGCCCCACAGGAGGACTGCGGCCCCCGAAATCACGCCACGCTCCTCACGGGGAGTTTGGCATCCGTATCGACCCCGCCCAGAATCTTGGCGGGGTCAAAATCCGCTTTCAGTCGCACGCCGCGCCCGCCGATTTGGCTGGAGGCGCCTTCAGCGATCAATTCCACGCCGGCGAGGTCAAGTGCCCCGATCAGCTTCATGAGAGAATCGACGTTACCCCGAATAATCGACTCGCTGGCTTCCATGCGTTGAATTGTCGGCACGGAAAGACCGGACAATTCGGCAAGCCTGCGCTGGTCGATGCCAAGGAGTGCCCTCGCGGCACGCAACTGTGGAGCAGTTATCACGGTCGCATCCCCCTTTTTGATCAGCTTTGAGATATTATCTCTACGCCTTGCAGCATATATTAAAATGCGGCGTATTCAATTAATGATGCGTGACGCATCTGTCTTGAAGTTGTAGAAAACCGGGCGATACGTCCTGCGCCTCGAACCAAGCATGCGACCAGTCCCGTCACGGCCAGTGTTGTCGCCAGCCATCTCGGATTGCGCGTGATGGGGCTGGAAATGGGCCTTATCTCGGCCGGCTCTTGCCGTTGGGGCCGGTCTCATCGTGCTTCAGGATCAGCCCAACAGATAGCTGCCGAAATCTAGGAACCGCGCCTTCGCGAATGTGCTGCCAAATCTGGCATGCGGCAAAGCTCTGTAGCGCTACTGCCAAAGCCGCCTCATGCGAACGGAGACGTCCTCCAGGACTGGCATGGAGGCCAGCACGAGGAGAATGGCCGCGAGAAACAATGTCGCCGCGAAGCCGACATGCTTGAAACCCACAGCGCCGATGACGCCGCCCAGAAAGAACAATGCCACAAGCGACGCCAGCAGCCTCAGCTTTCTTCGATCTGCCTTCACGAACAGTTCGTCCGAGTCACTCCCCGAGATGTTCCAATAAAGCAGCTTGCCGAGCTCGATGCCCATGTCAGTCACCAGGCCAGTGACATGCGTTGTCCGGATTCTGGCTTCCGACAGCTTGGTGATGATGGCGTTCTGCAAGCCCATGATGAAGCAAAGCAGCATCACCGTCATCGGCACAAACAGGGCTTCATGACGCGCAAGATGGCTGCCGAGCAGACCGAAGCAGATCAGCAGAACCGCCTCCAGGACAAGCGGGAACGCGTACTCGCCCTGCAGACCCTGCCGCCTTCCCCAGTTGACCAGCACCGCTGAGCAGGCGGCGCCTGCGACAAACGACAACAAGGCCCCCAATCCGGAAAGCGCCAGTTCGACATTGCCGAGTGCCAGGTGATCAGCCATCGACGAAACGATGCCTGACATGTGGGATGTATACTGTTGGACCGCCAGAAAGCCGCCAGCATTGGCGGCTCCTGCGATGAACGTCAGAAAGCGAGCGAGGTGCCGGTCGGCTCTTTCGCTACGCTCTTTTCCGGTCAGCCGGCGCAGATACAGGATCATGAGCGAACCTTGCCTTTCCATGCGGAAAAGCGGGACCGCAAGCTGACATGCCGGGAGAGGCTCATTGGGTGTTTCGGGAAGAAAGGGAAGACGAAGGACGGTGAATGCGTGGCGCCGAGGGCGTGCTTTGTATGATCTAGTCTGGCATGCCCAACAGCGTATCTGGATGCCGGAACCTGACGCCACGGCCGCCATCGTCGCTACGCATATGTTCGCTGAGAAGGTCGACACCGGCGCGGTTCAGCGCGTTGATCACTTTCATCAAACTATCGACAACGCCCCGCACATTGCCTTGGCTGGCTTCCATTCGATGGATCGTGGGCAGCGAGAGGCCTGCCATTTCCGCCGGGGTTTTCTGGTCGATGTTGAGAAGGGCGCGGGCGGTACGAAGCTGGGAAGCAGTGATCATCGAGGTGTCAGTGTCTGAATATGAGAAGTGATACTCGCGATAGTATCATTGACGTATCAGACATCAATACAAAGCGAAAAATAATGATCTGCCCTTCGCAGAGAGAACCTTGGCGATTATCGTGTCCGCATGACTCAACGCTACAGACCTTTCAGGATCCGACCGGCACCTGGACCGTCAAGGATGCTCGTACCGGGCGGCCCCCCGGGATGGGCAGCCGAACCATCGTTGGAATGAACCAGCACGATGCCGAGGAACTCGCCGATCTCCTCAACGGGCTGAATGCACAAAGGCAGGAAGCGAAATCATGAAGGAATTTGGTAGCGGGAGAGCGCTACCACCTTTCCCCCCACTCATCGAGCTGCCAGTTCCGACTTCGCTGCAGCGGCTAGCGAAACGAGCCCGTCCTGCCTACGAAATCTGGCGCAGGGGAGTGCCTTGCCCTCAAAAGGCAGAGGTCACAAGTTCGAATCTTGTCGGGTGCGCCAATCATTTCAACGAGTTAGCCTCAGACACACCAGCGATTGTGCGAAGGCTGCTCACCAATCGCTCGCAAGCTCTGGCGTAGTTGGGCGAAGATGGGGCTTTTGATTCTGGTAAAGGATAGCCAGCAGGAGACTGGCCGCAGTTGATTCAATCTGATCGTCTATGGCAGCTGTGCACCAGTCAGACAAACCTGTCGGACGACGAGAATACGCGCTCGGAAGGTGAGAGTTTGACCCGTCAAGACCTTCATTCTCGGCGTTGCGGATGGCAGCAACGCGCCTCATCCCGGTCCCTTGCCAGTGCCAAGAGCAGACGTCATCCGAAAACCATCCCCTGTCTGTACTAGGCCGCGTTATCTCCTTCACCAGCTCATGGATTCCGAAAGACCTGCATAACTTTGACCTCATCGCCTGGGTGCGTGGCTGTCCTGGAGATGATGACAGCATGGCGGCCGTTCGAAGCCAAGCCAAGCTGATGCGTTTCACTTCGAAGGCGGCAAGCGGATCAAGGCCGTTCAGGGACTCATCGAGGATCAGCAGGGATGGTGCACCGAGCAGTGCGGCGGCAATGGCGATCTTTGCCTGCGCAGCGATGGAACCAACGTCAAGCTCGGCGTTTGGGGCGGTATATCGTCTGCCCGCGAGGGGCGATAATCCGAAGCAAGCCGTGGGGGAGGGGCTGTGACCCTTGAGGCATCCAAAGGCAGTTAGACCGTCGAAACATCCTGAAATCTCTAAAAGCCTTCAGACGCCGCGAATTTTCCGTCCGCATCGACGACGTCTATGAAGTCCTCGATTCCGAGATCGCAGACACCTTTAACGAAATCGTCGATCTCAATGACCAAGTGACGCGTGAGTTCGATCACTTGAGCCGGGTTGTTGGTAAGGAGGGGCGGATAAACGAACGCGGCCGGGTCCGCAACGCCACCGGCAGTTGGGAATCCAGCGTCCGGTCGGTTAACGATCTGGTCGAGGACATGGTTCAGCCCACGGCTGAGGTTGCGCGTCATCGGCGCCGTCGCCAAGGGCGACCTCTCGCAAACCATGACGGTCGAATTTGATGGCCGACCCCTGCGCGGCGAATTCCTGCGCATCGGCAAATCGTCAACACCATGGTGGGCCAGTTGGCCTCTTTTGCTTCGGAAGTAACCTGTGCCGAGGTCCAATACGAACTACCGATCGGGCGAGTTGGAATGTTCATTCGTGTGATAGCCGCGGGACCATGAAATCCGCGATCGTTCGGCAGCTCTGCTTGGTGCAGAACCGCAACTCGACGGAGACATTCTCGTGAAAGCCTATCAGGCACCGCGGCTTGCAGCCTTGCCGACCATCTCTCTCTCCGGGAGTTACCGCCGCGATGGAGCGTGCGTTGACTTGAGGTCGAGGCGATCATGAGCCGAGCCCGCAAGATCGCACTCGCCATCGTTGCCCTTATGGTGGTTCCATCGGCAGCGATATGGAGTTGGCAATGGTTCACGATGGGCCGATTCGAGGAAGCGACCGACAACGCCTATCTCCGCGGAGACACTACCAATATCGCTCCCAAGCTGGCGGGCTATGTCGTCGAAGTCGATGTGGATGACAATGCCAGCGTTGCAAAGGGGGCTGTTCTCTTTCGCATCGACGACAGCGACTACAAGGCCAAAGTGATCCAGGCGAAGGCCAACGTCGCCGCCCGGCACGCGGATATCGCCAACATCGGGGCGACCCGAAAACTTCAGGACGCGTTGATTGCGCAGGCTGAGGCGCAGAAGCAATCCGCCGCGGCTGACCTGCAGTTCGCGCGCGCCAACCTGAATCGCTACGTGACGCTGCAGAAGAACGGGACAGCAAGCGATCAGAAGCTGCAGGATGCACAGGCTGGCCATGATAAGGCACAGGCATCCCTGGACGGCGCAGAAGCCAATCGATTGGCTCAAAAGCTGAAGCTCGACGTGCTGGATGCGCAATTGTCCGCCGCGCAGGCCGCCCTGTCGCAGGCGCAGGCAGCGCTCGAACTGGCTATGCTCGACCTGGACAATACAATCGTGAGAGCTCCGGTCGAGGGAATCGTCGGCAATCGCCAGATCCGTGTCGGCCGCTATGTCACTCCGGGAGCGGCAGCCTTGGACATCGTTCCTGTCAATGACGTCTGGGTCGTCGCCAACTTCAAGGAAACCCAGCTGAAGCAGGTGCAGATCGGTCAACCTGTCCGCGTCAGGGTCGACGGATATCCAGATCTGGAAATCGCTGGTGTTGTCGACAGCTTCGCACCCGGCAGCGGTGCTGCATTCAGCTTGCTGCCGCCGGACAACGCGACTGGAAACTTCATTCGCGTTGTCCAGCGCGTGCCTGTCAAGATCAGGATGACGCGCAACCCGTTGCCCGGCCGCCTGGTTCCGGGGCTCTCGGCTCGCGTTGCGATCGCCGTTAGTGCCAGGGATGCGGCTATTGCGCTGGAAACGCAGCCCGGCGGAACCGAGAACGGACGCTCGGTACAGTGACGCATCTCGCTGAAGGAGGAGCCGTGCAGCATCATCTTGGCGCACCATTGCGCGCCTCGCTCATGGCGACGGGCATCGTGCTGGCCGCCGTCATGGACGCGGTCGCGTCCACTGCACTGTCCATCGGCCGGATCGACATGCTTGGCGATACCTACGCAACGCCGGATGAACTTGCGATGGCCGACGTTGTTTTCATCGCTGCCAAACTGACGGTTTTCCTTGTCGCACCGCTTTTTATCAGGGCAGTCAGCCCGACCGCCTGTTTGCGTGCAGGGATCGTCGCCCTTCTGCTGGCATCCGCGGCAATGACGTTCTCGGTTAACCTCACTTGGATCGACATCTGCCGTGTTGTCCAGGGGCTGGCCGGCGGGACTATCCTTGTCGCAGGCCAGACCCTGCTGTTCTTCCGGTTCCCGCACAGAAACCAGCCGGTCGTTCAGGCAATTTTCGCTGTAGGCGCCGTGATGGCCCCGGCGACCGTCACGCCAGCCCTGGAGGGCTGGCTCGTAGACCATCTCACCTGGGAGTGGATATTCCTGAGCAACATTCTCCTCGGCATAGCCTCCCTTGTCCTTCTTGGGGCTGACGGCGACCGGACTTACCGGCGGGAAATCAAGCTTCCTGTCCTTGAGGTCTTATTGCTCGGCCTGGGTGCCGCGCTTTTGACCTACGTCCTGCTGCAAGGCAACAGGTTCAACTGGTTCGACGACACGGATATCACCGTGCTTGCCACAATCGGTGTCGTGGCCGTCGGCTTTCTGGCCATTTGGGAAATCGCTTTCCGTTCAGAAGGCTCACTGCTGACGGTTTCGCCACTCAATAGTCCCGACTTCCGCTTTGGCCTCCTCGTCAGCATCGTCGCGGGCTTTGCTCTTTCGGGCAGCGCCTATCTCATCCCGGCTTTTGCCCTCAACGTCCTCGATTTTACGGCCACGGGCGCAGGAGTGCTTCTGCTACCCAGTGGGGCCGCCCTCGCGCTGGGACTTCTGTTCGCTGGCTTCGTCATCGAAAAGGCTGGAATTCACCCAATTGCGCTTGTTCCGTTTGGTGTTTTGCTGTTCGCCGGAGCCATGTGGCTGCTGTCGGGTTCGACCAGCGCGAGCGGCTCACCGGACCTGAGCCTTCCATTGTTTCTGCGGGGATTCGGCTTGGGTCTCCTGTTCGTGGCGTTGACGCTGGTTACGCTTCGGGGACTTACAGCCGATGCGCTGCCGTTCGGCATCGGCCTGTTCGACTTCGGCAAACAGGTGGGCGGTATGACCGGCACAGCCCTTTTGCAAACGTACATTGATCATCAGAATGTCCACAACCGAACCATACTGGCTGCCCACCTCATGAATGGCGACGCGGCCGTGGACCAGCGCCTGCGGGCCACCGCGAACGTCCTGCTGACAAACGGTATGGACAGTGCCACTGCGACGAAGGCCGCGCTCCCGCTGCTGCAGCGCGCCCTCGAGAAGCAGGTCGCCACGATCTCGTTCGATGAGGCTTTCTTCGCGCTTGTCGTGCTGTTCGCGGTCGCTGCGCCCTGTCTCATTCTCACCAAGCAATTCCTCGGCCGCCGAGCCGCTCGGCCGAACCGAACAGGCTTCAGACCCCAGCGCCTCTAGGCCATATACAGTGGAACTTATGTTTGCCGGCAGGGCTCTGGATTTATAATGCGAGCGGTGTCGACCGGACGAGATAGGCTGGGGGATGCAGGGGCATTCCGGGTTCGCTGTGCAGCAGACAAAGCGGCACGCGACATGAACTGGCCGTATCGTCCAGTCTTCTCGCGATGCATGGATTTCCATGAGATGCGGCTGGGGCGCGGCGGGTTTATTATGGGCTGCGAGTTCGTCAGCCTAGATTCCAGCTGCTGAGAGCAAGTGCTATACGGAGAGCCGACAAGGCTTTTGTGTGTCCGTCAGGAGCAGCCGATGACGACAGCATCCATCTCGCCTAGCGAAACCGAGTCCGAAGCAACGCGCGCGCTGAAGCATGGGTTGGATCAACCCGGATTTGGATCGCAAGGAAGGGATCGACCTCGCGCGGCAAATGAACCAGGCCTGCCTCCCGGCAATATTGTCAGTGATCTTGAAACAAGCAATTCGTCTCGTCTCTGGGCGCATCGCCCTCGATCCTTGCATCTGGGACTTTTTATCGCGGTTTACGTCTTGGGCTGCGGATTCGCACAGTCGCTCGCGATCGTACCTGGAACGGGCATCTCCATTTGGCCTCCGAGCGGGCTTTTCATCGCCACGCTCCTCATTGCCTCCAGGTATAGCTGGCCGTGGTGGATGGTGGCAGCCTGTGTGGCTGAACTGACCAGCAACCTGTTGTGGTTCCACACTCCGCTGCCTGCCGCCTTCCTGATCTATGCCGGAAACGCTCTTGAAGCGGTCGCCGGGGCATGGCTCGTGAATCGGGCTTGCAAGCGCCCGCTTCGGCTGGAAACCTTGCAGGAAGTTCTCGCATTCGTCGTATTGGCCGCTGGAATCGCGCCAGTCGCAAGCGCTACGGTGGGAAGTGCAACGCTTGCGTGGTTCGGCATTCAGTCACAGAGCTTCGCCGCGGCCTGGCCTCTATGGTGGATCGGCGACGCAACCGGGGTCCTGATCGTGGCGCCGCTGGCGCTAGTCGTGTTCCAGAACTGGCGCGGCACGGCCCGGCTTTCGGCTGCGCGATGGATCGAAGCTGGCGTCCTGGGGCTGATCTTTCTCGGCGTTGCCGCCCTCTCCTTGAGCGGTTACCTGCCCTTCGCCTACATAATCATGCCGCCTCTTCTTTGGGCCGCGGTGCGCTTTGAGTTCAGGGGCGCCGCAGTCGCCTTGATCCTGCTTGCGCTGATCACGGCGGTATTCACAGTGTCCGGCGCCAGTCAATTTGCCGGCGATCCCGGTTCCCAAAAGAACAACCAGATCATGCTGCAGCTTTTTCTGGTCATTTCGGCGTTCTCGGCTCTGATCGTGGCCGCCATTTCGCGGCAGCACCAGCAGGCGGTGCTCACATTGCACGAAAGCGTCGAGGCATTGAGGCGGAGCGAACGGCAACTCCAGCAGATGATTGACGCCGTGCCGGTCCGCATCTGGAGCGCCGTGCCGACGGGCGGGCCGGCCTACTTCAATAAGCGGTACCAGGACCATTTCCGTTCCGTCATCGCGAACTTCGAAGATCTGGGCGAGCCGCGCATCGATGAATTACTGCAGAAGCTGATCCATCCCGAAGATGCTCCCAGGGTGCAGTGCACGCTATCGAATAGCTTCGAGACCGGCGAGGGCTCCACCATGCGGTTTCGCTGGCTTGAAAAGGATGGCTCTTATCGCTGGGCGGAGTGCAGGGTGGAGCCCCGACGTGATGAAAACGGCGCCGTTGTGCAATGGTACGGCGTTTCTCTCGATGTCGATGATGAGGTACGAGCGCAGGAGGCATTGCGCGAAAGTGAGCGACGCCTTCAGCAACTCATCGACACGGTGCCCGCCTTGATCTGGAGTACGACACGGGAAGGAACGCCATCCTATGTCAACAAGCGGTTCACGGACGTCACCGGGGCCACTCTTAGCGACATCATCGCCCCGGACGGCTCGCCGTCCCTAAGTGTGATCCATCCAGACGACATCGATACGGCACGGCAAGCGATCCGCCATTCATTCGCAACGGGCGTGCCTTACGTGCAGAGATATCGCCAACGGCGCGCCAACGGCAACTATCGCTGGACCGAGACGCGCGCGGAGGCGCTCCGCGACGAAGATGGCCATATTCTGCAATGGTACGGTGTGAGCGTCGACATCCACGATCTGGTGACCACCCAGGCTGCGTTGCACAACCGAGAGCAGGCGCTCTCGCAACTCGTCAACATGGTTCCGAGCTACCTCTGGCGGCTGTCTTCGAACGGCGAGCCGACCTTCTTCAACAAGCGCCTGATCGATTTTCTCGGCCTCGGCATAACGGACGCGGACATGCCGGACACGAACCGGCTGGCGGCCTTCATAGCCACCGTCGTTCATCCCGACGATGCACCCAGCCTGCGGGAAGCACTCAACAGTTGCTTCGCCACTGGCGAGCGCTTTTTCATGAAGTATCGCCTGCGTCGTGCCGATGGCGTTTACCGCTGGATGGAGGGCCAGGCCGAGCCGCTGAGAGATGAGAGCGGACGCATTGTCCAGTGGTACGGCCTTACGCACGACATCGACGATCAGCTACGGGTCGAGGAAGCGCTGCGCGAGAGAGAGCGCGCGCTTTGGCAACTCGTAGAAACGCTGCCGGCAATGATCGATTGTGCCGCGCCGGATGGCGAGCCGATGTACCGCAGCCAGCAGCTCCGCGAATTTCTCGGCTACAATCTCGAAGAACTGGACGAAGCGGGAAAATCGCGGCTGGCCGGCACACTCGAAGCGGGTGTTCATCCCGACGACTTGGCAGGTGTCAAGGAGAGATATGCCCATTCCTTGACCACAGGCGAGCCTTACGCGCGAAGGCACCGTCTACGGCGCTTCGATGGCGAATATCGCTGGGTCGAAACGCGAGCTGCACCGATGCGCAACACTGAAGGGGCCATCGTGCAGTGGAACGTTATCTGCCTGGACATAGAAAACGAGGTGCGTGCACAAGAGCAGCTTCGGCTGGCGCAAGATAGACTTGCACGTGCGAGCCAAGCGGCGAGCCTTGCTGAACTCTCCGCATCCATAGCTCATGAGGTGAACCAGCCGCTGGCCGCGATCGTCGCCAACTCCAATGCATGTCACCGTTGGCTGTCCGCCGAGCCCCCCAATCTCGACCGCGCAAAGATCACAGCCGAGCGCATTATCCGGGACGCCAACTCGGCGGCAGATGTCGTTGGCCGCATCCGCGCCTTGTTCAGGCCGTCCCTTGAAATGAGAACCAGCACGCCGGTCCCCAGTGTCATTGTCGAAGCCCGTGACCTCATGGCCGAGGAAGCCATACGGTGTCGTGTTCGCATGGATATTGACGTCGAACGCAACCTTCCGCTGGTCGCGTTCGATCGCGTCCAGATCCAGCAGGTGCTGGTCAATCTTATTCGCAACGGCATCGAGGCGATGCACGCCATTGCCGGTGACAAGGTTCTTGGGATGCGTGTGCGCCAGTCAGGGGACACAATCCAGATTGAAGTCAGCGACTCCGGCCCGGGACTCGAACATCCCGATAAGATATTCGACCCGTTCTTCACGACAAAAGGACAAGGAATGGGCATGGGACTCGCGATCTCCCGTTCGATCATCGAGTCTCATGGCGGACGCTTATGGGCGGAGAACCGCGTTCCGCATGGGGCGAGGTTCGTCTTCACGCTTCCGGTTGAGGTGCAGGCTGCACCATGATCGGGCGACCGCAATAGCTTTTGGTCATACGCGGAACGCATCCGAGACGAGGGCACTGATTGCAGACGCCGCTTCGCTCTCCAGGCATCTCGGTATGAAGCGATTGTTTCGCACGGCAGCGCTTGGTTTTCATTCCGGTTCTCCAAAACGGGTGTGTCGGCCAGTCCGATGGAAATCCATGCATGGATTTCCATGAGATGCGAATGGCGTGTAGCGGGACTAGGATAGCGCCATGAGCATCCGCCCAAATCCAGCCACTGATAGAAGGTGCTATGCAGAGCACCGACAATCTCGAGCCTTTGTCGGTCCATCGGGAGCAACCGATGGCGGTGCTTCTCAAACACCCGTTCGCCCTTTCGATCTCGGCATTCTCGCGTCCGTCGATGCGAAAGTCGCGTCATGACTACGGACGAGCAAATTGTCTTCATCGTGGATGACGATCAACGCATCCGCGAGGCGCTCAGCGAACTGCTGGTTTCGCACGGCATGAGCGCCATAGGCTTCGGGTCGGCTGGTGAGTATATCAATGCAGACAAGCCGGATTTGCCTGCCTGTCTCATCCTCGATGTCGAGTTGCCAGATATCAACGGCCTCGATCTGCAGAGACAGATCGCGGTGGGCGGTCATCCGCCGATCGTTTTCATAACAGGACATGGCGATATCCCATCCTCGGTGCGTGCGATCAAGCACGGCGCCGTGGATTTCCTGACCAAGCCTTTCAGCGATGCGGACCTCATGACCGCAATCCATGCCGCGATTGCCCAGGATCGGGAACAGAGATCGCAGCGCGCCGGACTTGGCGTGTTGAAGCAACGTTACCTCGAGTTGACGCCGCGCGAGCGCGAGGTGCTGCCGCTGGTGGTGAGTGGTCTGCTCAACAAGCAGGCCGCCGCTGAACTGGGAATCAGCGAAGTTACGCTGGAAATTCACAGAAGGAATGTGATGCAGAAAATGGGCGCCGCGTCGCTTGCCGACCTCGTCCGCATGGCGGAGCGATTGGAAATACCGATCACGCACTCGCGCCGATCGGGAGGGGGCTGAACGTGAGCAAGCGAAGGCCCGTCGTGGCGGTGGTTGACGACGATCCGAGGCTGCTTGAATCGCTGGAGGATCTTCTGGAGTCCGCCGGCTATATAGCCCGCAGCTTCTCGTCGGCGGGATCGCTGGTCGTCAGTGGGTTGTCGGACGTGGACGTGCTCATCACCGACATCGGGATGCCCGGCATGGACGGCTTTGAGCTTCGTGACCTGGTCAAGAGGGCGCGTCCAAACCTTCCGGTATTCCTGATTACCGGCCGGCACGAGCTAGCGGATCAGTACCGCGCCAAAGGTATCAGCGGGTTTTTCCGCAAGCCCTTCGATGGCCAGGCCCTGCTTGTGGCGGTGGGTGACGCTTTACGCAACCAAGAAACCGAGGGATGATCATGACAGTTGACCAGCCGCTCCAGCGGAGATCGCTATCGTCGGCGCCGCAGCGCAGGAGTGAAGCGAAGCAGCCGCTCGTCATTATTGTCGACGACGATGCGTCTGTCCGGGAGGCGCTATCGGAATTGATCCTGTCGGCGGGTTTCGAGCCAATTTGCTTTGCCTCGACCCGCGAGTTGATCGACGCCGACATTTTGGACAGCCCCGGCTGCTTGATCCTCGACGTACGCATGCCAGGATCGAGCGGCCTCGATCTGCAGCAGCATCTTGCGAAAAACGGCAACCCCAAACCCATCATCTTCCTGACTGGACATGGCGACATCCCGATGACTGTCCAGGCGATGAAGGCCGGCGCCGTGGACTTTCTCACCAAGCCGGTGCGGGACCAGACGCTGCTTGACGCCGTCATCGCGGGTATTGCGATGGATGCCAAGCGGCGGGCGGATGCCGTGATCGTCAAGCGCAACATCGAGCGCGTTGAAACGCTGACGCCACGCGAGCGTGAGGTTCTGCATGAAGTGGCGCGCGGACGCCTCAACAAGCAGATCGCCTTTGACCTCGGCATTAGCGAAGTGACGGTCAAGCTCCATCGCGGCAATGTCATGCGCAAGATGGAAGCCGCTTCCATCGGCGAGCTGATCCGGGCATGGGAGACACTGCCCGCGCCGATGCGACAGGCCCACGCGACATAGATCTCTGCCCCAACCTTCCTGCAAGTATGATGCAGGGACAGCCGATTGATCGCGGATTTGCGCGAGTCCACTCCACCTACATTTATCCAGCGATGACGCTTTGGCGACTGCTGCGTCAAATCGGTGCCGCACAGGATTGGGGGCAGCGTAGACCAAGTACTCCGCCGAGCCTTTTCTCAGCGTATCGCTCCTACACCTTGGCATCGCACGACAGACCCTTCCGTAGAATAGGTTTGCAGGCCGGATAAGCGCATCCTCTTCCTCGCAAGCCATCACGATCGTCGAGTGTCGCCCGCTCCTTCGCTCACCCCTCCCCGAAAGCGACCATGCAGGTCGGATCGATGATCGTGATGGTGAGCCAGTTGTTGAAGGCCAAGCATCAGGGATGGACACGATGAGCAGGGATGGACTTTTCACGATTGGCGCATCCCGCCGTGACGTCTTGGTGGGCGGATTGATCCTCGCCACTACGGCCGGACTGCCGGTCGCTTCGCAATCTACCGCGGGCCGAAAGCCAAACGCCGCCATCCACCAAAAAGGCAAAGGAACCAGGACTATGAGCACAATCACGACCAAGGACGGCACCGAAATCTACTACAAGGACTGGGGCAGGGGGCCGGTTGTAACCTTCTCGCATGGCTGGCCGCTGAATTCCGACGCCTGGGACGGGCAGATGCTCTTTCTTGCCCATAACGGCTTTCGTGTGGTTGCACATGACCGGCGTGGCCACGGCCGCTCCAGCCAAGCTACGTCCGGCAACGACATGAACGGCTATGCGGACGATCTCGCAGCGGTGATCGACGCGCTTGATCTGCGGGACGTTACGCTGGTCGGACATTCCACCGGAGGAGGCGAGGTTGCTCGCTATATCGGACGGCACGGGACGAAGCGGGTGTCCAAGGCTGTGCTGATCGCTGCCGTCCCGCCAATCATGGTGAAGACGCGAGCCAATCCGGAGGGCCTGCCGATCGAGGTGTTCGACGGTATACGGGCCGGCCTCCTCAAGGATCGCTCGCAGCACTACCTGGACCTCGCACCACTGTTCTATGGTGCAAACAGGCCAGGCGCCAAGGTCTCCCAGGGGATTCTGAATCAGTTCTGGCTCTGGAGCATGCAGGTCGGTCTCGTGAATGCATATGAATGCGTCAAAGCGTTCTCCGAAACCGATTTCACCGAGGACCTCGGGAAGTTCGATATACCGACGCTGATCCTGCATGGCGAGGACGACCAGATTGTCCCGGTCAAGGATTCGTCAGTCAAGTCGGCGCGGCTGATCAGGGGTGCAAAGGAAATATATTACCCCGGTGCGCCCCACGGGATCACGGCCACGCACCAGGATCAGGTCAATGCCGACCTGCTCGCCTTTATCAAAGGATAGCTTCCCGCAATCATGACTACGCGTGTTGCGTTCAGCTGCGGCCATTCGAGTTCTGGAGACCTCTGGCCGCAGCTTCTGCACGCCGCGGAAGCGTTCGCCGCCTTCAGCAGGGCCGGCGCCAATCGTTCGGAGGCAAGAAACGACATGGGCACACTGTCAGGTAAGATCGCTGTGGTCACCGGCGGAAACAGTGGGATCGGACTATCGGCTGCAAAAATCTTTGCTGCGGAGGGAGCGCAAGTGGTCATCACCGGCCGCCGGCAGCAGGCGGTCGAGGAAGCGGTCGCACAGATCGGGGCAGGCGCGCTGGGCATTCAAGGAGATGTGGCCGATGTGGCGCACCATGATGACGTCGCGCAGCAGATCCGGCAGAGGTTCGGGGCGCTCGACATCTATATGGCGAACGCCGGCTTAAACACCATCACACACTCGGCCGACGTCTCCGAGGCAGAATATGACGCGCAGTTTGCCGTTAATACGCGCGGCGTCTTCTTCGGTGTCCAGAAGCTGATCCCGATCATGCGGAACGGCGGCGCAATCATCCTCACAGGGTCGCTGGCCAGCGAGAAAGCCCTGGACGGGCATGCTGTCTATGCTGGCTCGAAGGCAGCGATCAATGCGTTCGCGCGCAGCTGGGCGATCGAGCTGAAGTCCCGCGACATCCGGGTCAACGTGCTCAGCCCAGGACCGGTGGATACGGCTATTCTCGATAAGCTAGGCTTACCGTTTGAACAGCGGGGGCCGTTCGAAAAGGCGATGGCGGAAGCAATACCCCTAGGTCGTATGGGACAGCCGGAGGAGCTGGCAAAGGCCGCCCTGTTCCTTGCCTCGGACGCGAGCAGCTTTGTCACGGGTATCAACCTGCGGGTTGACGGGGGAATGGCGTTGCTCTGAGTCGCGCTTGCTCCGTTGTCCGCCGTCGCCACGCCCTTATTCCACCCACCGGGGAGCGAATCCGAACGCTAGGATCGGCGGTGACGTCGACCGCGTCGCGCGGTGGGAGCCGGATCGAAGGCGAGAACGTTCGTCGCGGTGGTACAAATTAAGCCGATACAAGCCGTCACGGACGCTTACTGAGGGATCGGCTGGCAGAAGTCGGTTCACCTCTCAAGGAAGTAACTCAGATACCACGAAGGGCCGAGGTCGCGCCCCGGCCCCTTAAATTTTGTGTCGGTCAGGATCAGTGACCCCAGATGCCTTGGCCATATTCGTCGTTGAAAACAGGCTTGCGTACGGTTTTGGGCACGCCGGCATCGTTGTTCATTTTTCTGGTCGAGGAGGTATACGTGTTGTCAGATGCAGTTGCAGGCTTCTTGCCCTCGTTTGATCCATAGTGGTCGCTTCCGGCAATTGCGCTTCCTGCTGTAAAAACAAGAGCGGCGGCAGCAAGAGCTGTCATTTTCATTTTATTAACTCCATTGTTAGCTTGGTGGTCTTCACCCATCCAAATATAAAGTCTCGCTCCCACGAGACGATTAGACGATCCGGCTGTGTGACCCATACGTTGGCATTGGGCGATGCAAGCCAATAGCAGCGAACAATGTCGTTGACGGGAGGCAGCCTTGCCTCTGCGCTGAACATTCGTCGTGGCGGAGTGGTGTTTGGAAGCAGCCGCTTCATCGATCATTGTTAGCCGCCGCCCGGCACTCTGCAGCGTGCCACCGGTCACCTGGTCTCAGCGATGACCTACCCTGGACTTTGGCATCATATGACTGACCATTCCGCACAATAGGTCGACGCGCGGGGTCGGCGCATTCTTCTGCGCATAGGTCATGAAGGGCCGCAAAGGAGAAAGCAAATGCCGAACATTACTAGGATCCTGGCGCTCGCAGCGGCAGTTGCCGTATCGAGCACCGCGATGGCGCAGCCGGTCGGCCCAAAGGCCAAGCCGACCGTCGTGCTGGTGCACGGCGCCTTCGCCGAGTCGTCGAGCTGGGATGCAGTCATCACGAGGCTCAAACGCGACGGTTATGTAGCGATAGCAGCAGCCAATCCGCTTCGCAGCGTCGCCAGTGATGCGGCGGCGGTTTCGGCCATCGTCCGGACGGTTTCCGGGCCGGTCGTTCTGGTGGGTCATTCGTATGGCGGACCCGTCATCACCGAGGCCGCCAATGGCAATGCCAATGTGAAGGCCCTGGTCTATGTGGCAGGATTTGCACCGGAGACCGGTGAATCGAGCCTGACGCTTTCTGGCATGTTCCCCGGCAGCACTTTGGGCAGTGCGATTGTTCCGGTCGCATTGCCTGCCGGCGGCCAGGACCTCTTCATCCAGGCCGACAAGTTCCGCGCCCAGTTCGCCGCCGACGTCCCGGAAGAGCAGGCGTCCCTGATGGCAGCCACTCAACGTCCCGTCGCGCAGGCAGCTCTGGCCGAACCCTCGGGCGTTGCCTCATGGAAGACGCTGCCGTCTTACATGATCTACGGCACGGACGACCGAAATATCCCCGCAGCCGTCATGAGCTTCATGGCCAAGCGCGCGCATGCCGTAAAAACCGTCGTCGTCGAGGGTGCCTCCCACGCCTTGATGGTCTCGCACCCAGACGAGGTCACGTCCCTTATCGAGGATGCTGCTGCATCGGCCAGTCAGTAGCTGGTCAAAAACACGGGCATCCGATCAACAACGCAAAATCAACACGCCCAAACAGGAGTTTCGAAAATGAATATCGTCGTCATCGGCGGAACCGGGCTGATCGGTTCAAAGACTGTGGAGAGGCTGCGGAAAAAGGGACACGACGTGCTTGCGGCGTCGCCGAACTCCGGAGTGAACACCGTCACGGGAGAAGGGCTGGCCGCCGCGCTCGCCGGGACGCAGGTCGTCGTCGATCTTGCGAACTCGCCGTCGTTCGAGGAGAAGGCCGCGCTGGAATTCTTCGCGGCGTCCGGGCGTAATCTTCTTGCAGCGGAAGCCGCCGCCGGCGTCCGTCATCACGTGGCATTGTCAGTCGTCGGCACCGACCGGCTGCAGGGCATGGGCTATTTCCGCGGAAAATTGCTCCAGGAAAAACTGATCAAGGAATCCGGAATCCCATATACGATCGTCCACGCCACACAATTCTTCGAATTCACGGCCGCCATCGCAAACACCGGCGCCGTCGGCGATACCATCCATATGTCACCGGCGTACTTCCAACCCATGGCGGCCGATGATGTCGCCGACGCAATGGCGGACGTCGCGCTTGCCACTCCGTTGAACGGCACGACCGAAATTGCCGGCCCGGAGCGCGTTCGCATGAGCGAACTCGTCGGTCGCTTTTTGAAGGCCACCAACGACCCCCGCAAAGTCGTCGCTGATCCTGGTGCTCTCTACTACGGTCAAGTGGCGATCGACGATCGAACGCTTGTTCCCGGCGAGAACGCGCGCATCGGCGCCGTGCATTTCGATGACTGGCTCAGCCGGTACACACCGCCGACATAAACAAACAAAGCTAACGCCGGTCTTGTGACCAATCGGATCGGCGTTCCCCAGCCACGCATATTCCAACAAGGAGACCAGACATGATCAAGACACTTCTATGCGCAGCGCTCATTGCCACTTCGGTCACCGCGGCGAGAGCCGATGACGCGGACGTAAAGCTTGTCTACGACCAGGCTCTTCCAAACGTGC
This sequence comes from Mesorhizobium sp. M1329, assembly GCF_040318035.1. Classification (NCBI taxonomy): domain Bacteria; kingdom Pseudomonadati; phylum Pseudomonadota; class Alphaproteobacteria; order Hyphomicrobiales; family Phyllobacteriaceae; genus Mesorhizobium; species Mesorhizobium sp. M1329. The sequence continues at coordinate 105,728 of NZ_JAMYLN010000004.1, forward strand.
CCGGCAAGAGCATGAAAGCGGTGCTCGTCGAGTACGCACCGGGCGGTACATCGCCGGCGCATACCCATCCCAAATCCGCGTTCATCTATGCGACGGTGCTCGAGGGGGCGATCCGGAGCCAGGTCAATGATGGACCGGTGAAGACCTATCGTGCCGGCGAAAGTTTCTCGGAATTTCCCGGCGACCGTCATGCGGTGAGCGAGAACGCCAGCAAGACGGAACGCGCCCGCCTGCTTGCGATCTTCGTTGTCGATACCAACGAGAAGAACCTGACGACATACCCGAAATGAAATCGGGCTGATCGTCGGCCGTAAAGGAAAGGTCACCGACATGGATGGGACTGCCAGGCGCACGCTTGCAGGCGTTTCGGTCCCCGACACGCCGATTGTTGGCCGAGCGATCGAATATGCTCGTCAGCGATGTGAACCCTACTTGTTCAATCACGTCGTCCGATCCTGGCTTTTCGCGGCCAGGATCGGGCAGCTTCAGAATGTCGAGCACGACGCGGAAGTTGTCGCTGTCGGAACCCTGTTGCATGACATCACGCTCAATGGGTCCTTCGCCGGACCTCGCCGTTTCGAGCTGGAAGGCGCCGATCTGGCTCGAACTTTCGTCCGGGACGGGGGCTTCGACGAACGTCGCGCTCAACTGATCTGGGATAGCGTCGCCCTCAACTCGACGCCGTCGATCGGCCTCTACAAGGAAGCCGAGGTGGCGCTGTGCACTGCCGGCATCTGCCTCGACGTCGTCGGCTTGCAGTACAAGCTTATCTCTTCCGCAGAGATGGCAAGGATAGTTGGCGAATTCCCGCGGCTTGGAATGAAGCGGCGGATGACGAGATGCTTTTGCCACATCGCGGATGTCAGTCGCGAAACCACCTACGACAACTTTGCCCGGGATTTTGGCGAACGCTTTGTCCCCGGCTACAGGGCTCCTTCGGCAGTTGATTCCGTGATGAATGCTCCCTTCCAGGAGTGAGGAAAACATCGAACCCCAGCCTCCCCGCTGTGGCCGCGAGGCGCTTTCAGGAGGGCGTCATGCGCATTGACAGTCTGCATCCAATAACGTCGGCCCGCCTCTCAGTGATCGATGTCGACGCTCCGCTTCGCGGTGCCGCACTCTCGCTTTCCAAACCAGCAACAGGCCTGGTCGTCGTGTGCCACGGCAACGGGGAGGCCGCAGGTGTGCTGAGCAAGTCCGATATCATCCGCCATCTGGCCAATTCAGGGCCAACAGAAGCGCCCGTTGCGACGTTGATGAGCCGATCCATCGTCTCTTGCGGTCCCGATGACGACGTCCATTCAGTCTGGCAGACGATGGCCGCGCGGGGCCTTCAGAACGTGCCGGTACTTGGGGCGGACCAGAAGCCTATAGGCGTGCTTGATATCCGTGATGCAATGAAGGCGCTCTTCGATCAAGAGGAGCTCCAGGAGCAACTCCTGGCCAACTACATCGGCGGGATCGGCTACCAGTGATGCAGGAGCAAGGCACCGGACAAGGCCACAGCAGCCCCATCCGGGCGATGTCTTGTTCCTCGTGCTCGTCAACATGATCGCTGGGCCCCGCGCCGCGATAGCAAGACATATACCGCGGTATTGCTCGCCCTCTTCCTCGACCCAATCGACCACAGATGCCCTTCATTTAAGCTTCTTCCAGCAACCAAGAGTCGACCGAGCAACCGGGGGAATGGAATGTCACGCCTAAAGGAAGATGTCTTCGACCGGCCTGCCGATGTTCCGCGAAGCGGCCTACCCGTGCAGATATCGACCGCCGGCATTGTTCATGACCTTGGCAATCTCATCCAGGTCGCCTCATCGGCGTTGAACCATTTGGCTCGCGACCCGAACGTCTCGGCGGCTCCAGATCTTGGGCTTGTAATTGCCGGCGCCAAAACGGCCTTGGAACGAGCTGGCGGCCTTGTCAGGCAGACCATCGGCGTAGCCCGAGATATCCACGCCGAAATCGAGCATGCGGACGTGGGCGCCTGCCTGGCTGAGGTCGAATCCGTCGTTCGAAGCGCTTGGGGTGCCAATTTGCGCCTCGAGGTTCGAGTTGGCTCCGATCTGCCTCAGGTAAAGGGCGATCCGATTGGACTTCAAAATGCGGTTCTGAATCTTCTGTTCAATGCACGCGATGCAATGCCTGACGGCGGTCTGATCTCGATCGATGCCGCGTTGGCGCCCGAAAGTTCCACGGGTGGTCGGATAGATGTTCGTGTCGCCGACAACGGAATTGGAATGACCAGCGAGACTATGGTGCGCGCATTCGATCCTTTCTTCACTACGAAACGTGGAGGCCTCGGCGGCGTTGGGCTGCCAATGGTGAAGCGCTTCGCCGAGGAGGCGGGGGGAAGTGTCGACATCGAAAGCGAGCTCGGGTCGGGCACTGCCGTGACGTTGCGGCTGCCCGCAATACGATAGAGGGCCAACGACCGATCAACCTGCCTCGGCAACCACCAATACCGACCAACCAGTGTACAATCGAGAGTTAAAGATGGATACGGAAGTCATCGAGAACACTCAACAGCATCGTTTCGAGTTGCCGATCGCCGATGAACTGTTCGCTGCGGCCTATTACAGGATCGAGAGCGGGAAGATTGTTCTCATACACACCGAAGTCCCGTCGGAGTTTTCCGGACAGGGGATCGCAACGCGATTGGCTCAGGGTACGTTTGAACTGCTGCGCAAAACCGGCCGAAAAGCGATCTTGAAATGCCCCTTCATGAGCCGGTTCTTCGCAAAGCAGCCGGAATATGCCGATGTCGTCGACGGATAGGTACAGGCTGGTTGCGAAAAAAGGCATCATCTGAAATGAGCGACGAATATGATTTGCAGAGGTTCGTCAGAGCGCAGGACGCTGTCTATGAAGACGCGCTAGGTATTCTGCGCCAAGGAATGATGTGCACGTCCTACATGGAGTTCATCTTCCCAAGGTTGGCTGTCAACCGAAGCGACGCTGCGCCTGCACCATATGCGATCACATCGCTCGACGAAGCGAGCGCCTATCTCTCATCTCCGATACTGGGAGATCGTTATCGGGAATGTATCGGGGCACTGCAACGGCTCTCCGGCTCAAGCGCTCACGCTGTCTTCGGTGATCTAGACGCGAAGAAATTACACGCCTCTCTGACGCTTTTTTCCGAAGCGAGCAACGACGAGTTCCTGCTCGAGACCATCTTTGACGTGTGGTTCGACGGTTTGCTCGACGAGGAAACAATGATCGAACTCTACCCGACATCGTAGCGTCGCCAACGAGAGGCATTCTTGTGGGCGCTGGGGTGGGGAATGGCGGCAGCCAAAGTGCGCACCGGTGAACTATCACTACGTCATTCCCACGCTCAGGTGTCGTCTGGCAGGGGTATGAATTCGCGCTCGCCCGGCACGCCGGGGAAGCGGCCTTCGCGCCAATCCATCTTCGCCTGCACGATCCGTTCGGCCGAAGAGGAAACGAAGTTCCAGTAGATGTGACGTGGTTCCGAAAGCGGCTCGCCCCCAATCAGCATCAGTCTTGCCGCATGAAAGGCAGGCGCCTGGAGCACGATCTCGGTGCCGGGCGCCAGAGCTATCAAATCGGCCTCATGGAACGTCCCGTCCTGGCCGACAATCCCAACCTCGCCGGCGGCAACGTAGATCGCGCGCTCGACATGTTCGGGTTTCACTTGGTATCGCGCGCCGCTCGTCAGCACAATTTCGGCATAGACCATGTCGGAGAAGGTCCTTACCGGCGAGACCAGGCCGTCGGATGCGCCAGCGATCAAAGTGAACTCGACCCCGTCGGCACAGATCCTCGGGATTTCGGGAGCGCCGTAATGCGCAAGGCTGGGCGCAATTTCTTCGTACTGGGAGGGAAGGGCCATCCACGCCTGAGCGCCAAAGAGATTGCCCCCCGACGCTCGGAGTTCTGGCGGCGTGCGCTCGGAATGGACGATGCCCGACCCGGCCGTCATCCAGTTGACCTCACCGGGACGGATGGTCCGCACTTCGCCGAGATTGTCCCGGTGAACGATCTCTCCATCGATCAGGTAGGTCAAAGTCGCAACGCCGATATGCGGATGCGGTCCCATGTCGAAACCGCGACCCGCGTCGAATACAGCCGGACCAAAATGATCGAACAGGACAAAGGGCCCGATCATCAGGCGGTTCGAGGAGGGCAACAAACGCCGTACCTTCAATCCGTCCGCGAACTCACGGACGCTCGGCTGGATGAGTGCCTCGATGCCCGCTATATGGCCTTGGCGGATGGTCATGGATGTTGATCCTTCTGTTTGACCTCTCGGCCAGGCGCTCCAGCATGCTTGAACGGAGCGGCGCGAAAGGCTGCCTGAATGGCTGTAAGGAGCGCGAATTTGGAGCTCGCGTGCTGGTGTCCCGGAATGCCGCTGTCGCCGAAGGCCGACACCCTCGTCGCCAGGATCGCGGCAAGATCTTCGGCCATTTCAGGCCTGGCGAGCAGCAGCGGCGCGATGCTTCTCTGGTCTATCTCATAAACCGCGACATGGGTCATTGCCCGCAATGTCGACTCCTCGCCGATCCCGGCGAGCAAGCCTGTCTCGCCGAAGAAGTCGCCCGGTGCGAGCCGGCCGATTTCCTGGGGGTGAGCATCGTCCTGGCCACGTTGCCGGGCGATGACGCCGGTCCGAACAATCATGAGGGACGGCAGCATCTCTCCCTGCCTTGCGATGATATCGCCCTTGCGGTAGCTGCGGACCGAGGTCGTCGCGGCAAGCGCCTCTTGCTCGGCATCCGTCAGCGCCGAGAAAATCGGTATGGACTTGATCAGTTCGATCGGGGTGAAGCTGCCAGAGGCTGCCTTATCGTCGCTTGGGCGGCTGGTCATGGCAATCGACGCCGAAAGCGGCTCAGCCAGCAGCATGCCGATAGACTTTGAATGGCGATAGATGAGATCGAAAACTTCGTTCCGAGCGCTAATTCGCTGGTCGAGACTTGCGACGCGAAACGAGAGCTCAATTTCGATTGCCGCAGCATCCAGGCTTCTGATGGCAACCGAAGGCGAAGGATCTTGGATGATCGAATTGCAACTCAGCAGGACGGAACGCATGGTATCCAGGATGATCGCCGGTGTCTTCGTTGGCGCCACTTTGACGGTCACCGCGAGTCCATGGCTCTCGTCTGGACCGCTGACATTCGTCACTCCCATCCTGGCGAGAAAACTGTTGGGCAGCGCAACGACATTGTGGGCTGGGGTAAGCAGGTTGGTCGACCGCCAATTGGTCTCGACAACGCGCCCTTCTGTTCCGTCGCTCAGGACAATCCAGTTTCCAAGCACGTAAGGGCGACCGAGGTTAAGCGCGATTCCTGAAAATACGTCGGCAAGCGTATTCTGGAGCGCCAGTCCCAGGATGACGGCAAATACCCCAGAGGTGGCGATCAACGTTCCGACTGGCACGGAGAAGACGAACGCCAGGATCGACAGCAGCATTCCGGTGTAGACGATGCCGACCACGACGTCCTGCAGGAGACGTGCCTCGCGCGGCTTTCGCTCGAAGACAAGATAAATACGAACAAATCCGATTAGCGCCCAGGCAAGGTGAACCCACCAGAGCAGCTTGACCGACCCGATCAGGATCGCTCCGCCGCTTGCCTCTTCGCCCCCCGCAGGTTCGTACGGGACAACGCGCAGGTCGAGAACGAGAATCGACATGGCAAGGAAAAAGCCAAGCTGGACGATCAGCCTCGCATTGGCGAAACGTCTGGGGATGAGGGCCCAAACGACGATCGCGGCGAGGCCGATCAACACGATGTAGACCAGAGGCGAGTCCCACCAGTTCATGACGGATCCAGATCGAGCATGTTCGCAATGTTCAGCGCCCTTCCGACGGATGTCGGATCTCCGGACCGGGCGCCTTGTTCTTTTCGAGGACCGCTTCGGTGATCGAATGCGGTAAAGGACGTGGTGTCTCGATCAGCCCAAGCAGCGGCATGACGATGATGAAAAATGCGAAATAGTAGAGTGTCGCCAACTGGGACATGACCACGTACGCGCCTTCCGCCGGCTGTGAGCCGAGCCAGCCGAGAAAGAGCGCGTCGGCCACGAATATCCAGAAGAACAGCCTGTACCAGGGCCGATAGACCGCCGAGCGCACCTTGGAGCTGTCGAGCCACGGCACCAGGAACAACACGGCGATTGAGCCGAACATCGCCAGCACCCCACCAAGTTTGGAATCGATCGGTCCCACATTGAAGGTGATGGCCCGCAGGATTGCGTAGAACGGCAGGAAGTACCATTCCGGCACGATATGCGCGGGCGTCTTCAGTGGGTTGGCCACCGTGTAGTTGTCCGGATGGCCAAGAAAGTTCGGCAGATAAAAGACGAAATAGGCAAAGAAAAACAAGAACACGATGATGCCGACCGCATCCTTGACGGTGGCGTAGGGCGTGAAGTCGACGACATCGGTTTTGGATTTCACCTCAACCCCTGTCGGATTGTTTTGGCCGACCACGTGAAGCGCCCAGATATGCAAGGTCACCACGCCTGCAAGCATGAATGGCAGCAGATAATGGAGTGCAAAGAAACGGTTCAGCGTCGGATTGCCGACAGCGAAGCCGCCGAGCAGCAGCTGCTGGATCCAGTTGCCGACCAGCGGGATTGCCGTGAAGAAGTTGGTGATGACGGTAGCGCCCCAGTATGACATCTGGCCCCAGGGCAGCACATAACCGATGAAGGCTGTCGCCATCATCAACAGCAGATTGGTGCAGCCGAGCACCCATAGAAACTCGCGCGGCGCCTTGTACGAACCGTAGTAGAGCCCGCGGCAGATGTGGAGATAGACGGCGATGAAGAAGAACGATGCTCCGTTCGAATGCAGGGAGCGAAGCAGCCAGCCAGAATTTACATCGCGCGTGATCTTTTCGACCGAATTGAAAGCCAGCCCCGTGTCGGGCGCGTAATGCATCGCCAGCACGACACCTGTTATGATCTGCGAAGCCAGCATGACCGTGAGAATGCCGCCGAACGTATAGGCATAATTCAGGTTGCGCGGGACGGGATAAACGATGAAGGAATCATGCACCAGCCGTGGCAACGGCAGGCGGGCATCCAACCAGCGTTCGATGCCGGTTTTCGGCACATATGTCGAATGTTTGTCGCTCATGGTAACCTGCCTATGCTTCAGCCGATACGGATCTTGGTGTCGGAAATGAACTGGAACGCCGGCACCAACATGTTCTCCGGCGCTGGACCCTTACGGATGCGTCCGGCGCTATCGTATTGAGAACCATGGCATGGGCAGAGCCAGCCTCCGAAATCGCCCTGCTGGCCAACCGGGATGCAGCCGCTATGCGTGCAGACCTGGACCATCACTATCCAGGCTTCCTTACCTGGCGCAGTGCGGTTTGCGTCGGTCGCCGGCGCGTCGGCGGGCAAATTGGCATTGCGGGCGATTGGATCCTTGAGCTCAGCGAGCTTGACCGCCTGGCCGTCCTTCATCTCTTGCTCGGTGCGGTTGCGTACGACCACGGGCTTGCCGCGCCATTGCACGACCAGCGACATTCCCGGCGCAACCGAGGAGACGTCAACCTCGACGGCTGCCGGCGCGTCGGCGGGCAATGTGTGCTCGGCGCTGCCGGATTCGGGTTCGGAAAGGTCGGCCATGACGAGGACTCCTGGCGTTGGGAAAGCTGCTTCAGCGCGTCGGCGGCATCGAGCAAAGGCAGGACACGGCCGTGGCTTTTCGAATGCGTAGCGTCGGGTTCAATATGCCGGCCATGGTGGGACATCAGCCATCGTGCCTAGGGCGCGTTCGTCCAATACTTTCGGTCATGATTTACTGAGCGAAGGACTGGCCGGACTGTCGAGGAGGCCATGAATGGTCACCGGGTTTCTGAATTCTCCGGTTAGCGTTCCTCAGATCCGGCATTGTTCACGCCGCAATCACAGAACAATCGCTCAGCCCGATCATACCTCGGCATAGGCACCTCTGGCTGTCGGTGTGATGGCCGTCCCTCCCCGGCAGATGCAAGTTTCCTGATGCAATCGTCTTGGAGGTTGCTGGCAAGGATAGCTAGCGCGTGGGCCATGCAGGCTTCCGCCCGGACAACAACAAATCAGCGGAATGTCATCTGCGTTTGGAAAACAAAGGCACGCACGACGAAATTGACGACGGTTAGCGCTGCGGCGATGGCAGTTGCCGACGCCAGTTTGGGTGCACCTGCGCTGGCTGTACCTTGGTAGCAGATTCTATCGGAGTTGAGACAAATCGGGTCGTGTACTCGTGAAAGCTCATGTTGTTTCGGGGCCGCCGTCCGCAGATAGCGCATCGTCGTGCGAGCGCTCTCAGATTTGGAGACTCGATATGAAAATTGTAGTCATCGGTGGCTCACATTACATCAGAGCGAGCACTGTCAAAAAGTTACAAAGCAAGGGCCACGAGGTTGAAGCGGCGTCCACGCCCCGCGGTGTCAATACCTACATTACAGACTATCGCGATGCTGGCTACGCTGGCCAACATCTGAGGCGCCGCCTCGTGTATTTGGGGTCGCTGATTCATGAACTGTGGCGCCAGGGACGCGCGTGGCGCAACAAACTTAACGCTCACTTCTAGAGTCGTGCACCCGAGTCGGTATCAATCCCAAGCGGATAGAGGCATTAGCCCCCAGTTGCTCATAATGATCTGATCGGCAGTATTTTGTTTCGCTGCAAGTCCTCGCAGCCGATGTCGCTCCATAGCGGCGGGGAAATCGCGTTCCCGAGCGCAATCTCTTCGACCAAGCTGCCGATCGGCTCTCGGCCCGTTCCGGTCGTTCCGAGATGCACGTCCGAAAGGCTATCAAAGAAGTCTACCCTGGAGTTTTCGCGCCGGACTGGCTCTACGGTGGCAAGAACCGCGGTTGGTCCCTGCGCTACAAGAAGACCAGGGCGTTCTGCACCTTGGTGCCGGAATACCGGCGGTTTTCGGCTGTCGTGGTCATGGGGGGAGCAGAACGAGAGAAGTTTGAGGGGCGGCGTTATGTCTGGCGCAACAGCGAACAGTGTGATTTCGGCTCCTGCTCTGCCGTCCGTCGGAAACCGAACCAATGGCGGATTCCGGCGGCCACCGAAGCGCCCCGAACGGCGACAACAAAGTCGTGAGCCGAACGGCGGCTTTACTCGTCCCTCGGCAATAGCCGATCGGACAGCAAACGGCCCCAAAGCTGCCTGACCAGAATGCGCCTCAGTGCGGTCGAAGAGCAACTTGCGGCCGGCCGAAGCGGCCTCTCGGCCGACCTTAATGGTGATGGCCCTGACCGGTCCCGGGCGGCATGCCGGCTTAGCTAGTACCTCAAGTCGCTGTCTCCCTGCTGACAAGAATCCCCATTCGACGGATGCATTCGTCCTAGACCTTCGCATCGCATGACAGATGCTTCCGGTCGATAGCCTGGACCGGCAGCCCCGGTGCACTGTCTCGAACGAAGACAAGCGATGCGCCGGCCACTTGGCCGCTCGATCAGAAATCGAACCCGAATCACGAACCGAGGAAGTACGTCATGAAGATCGTTGTTATTGGTGGAACCGGGCTGATCGGCTCGAAGACAGTCGAGAGGCTGCGTAAGAAGGGCCATGATGTGCTCGCAGCGTCACCTAACGGCGGCGTCAACACGATCACCGGCGAGGGTCTCTCCGAAGCGCTTGCGGGAGCGCAGGTCGTCATCGACCTGGCGAATTCGCCCTCTTTCGAGGACAAGGCCGTTCTGGAGTTCTTCGAGACCTCTGGCCGGAACTTGCTCGCAGCAGAAAAAACCGCCGGCGTGAAGCACCACATCGCCCTTTCGATCGTAGGCGCCGAGCGTCTGCCTGATAGCGGCTACATGCGCGCCAAGATGGCCCAGGAAAGACTGATCCGAGGCTCCGCAATCCCATACACGATCGTCCACTCGACGCAGTTTTTCGAATTCCTGAGCGGCATTGCCCAGTCGGGTACTATCGGGGACATCACGACAGTCCCAAGTGCCTATTTTCAACCAATCGCGTCTGACGACGTCGCGGACATCATGACGGACGTGGCGCTTTCGCCACCGGTCAATGGCGTGATCGAGATTGCGGGCCCAGAGCCGATCCGCATGAGCGACCTCGTTGCGAGATTTCTGAAGGCAACGAACGATCCGCGTAAAGTAGCAGCGGATCCCCACGCACGCTATTTTGGCACGGAACTTAACGATCGCTCCCTCGTGCCAGGCGACCATCCGCGCATCGGTGCAACGGACTTCGAAGACTGGTTCGGCCACGCCCAGCTCCAGCGGAACTGATCTGTGATTTGCGTGCCGCTCGACGCATCGGTTGCCTCAAGATCGGATCTCCGTTGAGCAACCAAATTAAGTTGCTTTCCAATTTAGCACGAAAGTTCAAGCAGCGTGTAAGGCAGATAAAATGACATACCGCGTAAAGAAGGAAGCGGACGCCAACGGCTACTCTGTCTTCTTTGTCTACAAAGACGAGAAATATGTCGCCGGCCCGTGGCCAAAATACTGGCAGGCGTCGCGTTTCATCGAAACATTGACTGAGGGCCGCTACATGGCAAAAGCCGACAGAACGGCTGTAATGCGGGGCCGAAGAAGCAACGGCAAATTGGTTTTGCGCGATCAGCGCGAGAACCAACCCCCGCTTCTTTCCAGTCAATGCATTGGCCGACCCAGCTCGACATAGCTCGCCTTCATCAGGTCATAGGCTCACGCCGCTTCCCCCGGCAAGAGCCTGATCGCCGGCCGCCCCTCCCATCGGCCGGCGATCCCTTCTTCACCTCATCGCAAACAAGGAACCAAACCTATGATTAAGACCATCCTCTGTACCGCTGCTCTTGCAGCTGTTTTTGCTACCGGGGCCAAGGCCGACGATTCTTCAGGCGCAAAGGTGACTATGGTCTACGACCACCAACTCCCGAATGTGCCCGGCAAGAGCATGCGTGCCGTGCTGGTCGAGTATGGGCCTAGCGGTAGCTCCCCGTCACATACTCACGCGAAGTCGGCCTTTATCTTCGCAACGGTTCTGGAAGGCGCGATCCGCAGCCAGGTCAATAACGGGCCAGTGACCACCTATCGGACTGGCGACAGTTGGTCCGAGTTCCCCGGTGATCATCACGGCGTCAGCGGAAATGCCAGCACCACCGAGCCTGCTCGATTGCTTGCCGTGTTCGTCGTCGATACAGACGACACAAACTTGACGACCTTCGAAAAGTGAGGTCGACGGAAGGTAGGGCGATCTCGGAGGACTTTGATGCACATCGAACAACTCAACGCGCTGACAAAGGCTCGCCTTATGGTGATCGAGGCCAACTCGGCGGTACAAGCCGCGGCGCTTTCGCTTTCGAAGCCTGGCATTGGCCTTGTCGTTGTATGCGGCGAAAACGGAGCGGTGGCTAGCGTGCTAAGCGAATCCGACCTCATCCGCCACCTCACCAGCCCGATATCGCAGGCCCCCAGCGTCCGCCCTCATGTCCAGCCCGCTCGTGTCGTGCGGTCCGGGAGATGATCTCCGCTGGCGGCGCGCAGGGCGCGCGAGCCGCTCGTACACCACGCAGTGATTCCTGCGCGCGGACCTCGTCGTCGATGTCGAAGTTGACGCCGTACCAGCGAAGGATTGTTTCGTCTTCGTCGCGCAACGGTTCGAAGCGCGAAGATATTCGCCATCCTTCCGGCACAGCCGACCTCTGTGCTGGAGTGGCTCTCCCCGGGCAATGACTTCTGAAGCACGGCGTTGACGCCCGCCTGGTCATCCGGATGGAACAACTCCACATGCGAGGCGAACTGCCGCGTGCCTCGCGGTTCCTCCCTTGGCTGAACTGATGCCCGCCCAGTCTGCGAACAGTTTGTTGAAATAGTACGGCAATCCCGCCGGCGTCATCAGCCAGATCATCGTGGGCACCGTATCGATCAGCAGCCTGAACTCCTCTCGCTCCTTCGCAGCGCGGTCTCCGCTTTGCGCCGGTCGATGTCCTCGGTGTGGCGATGCCAGCCGAAGATTCGCCCCTGGTCATGGCGCGAGGCAACACCGGTATCGCGAAACCACAGATAGGTGCCATCGAGCCGGCGCAAACGCTTTTCTTCGATCATAGGCTCGCCCGTCTTTAGGCTGTGGCGCCATTGCGCCATGCTCGCCTCGACATCGTCGGTATGGACAAATTTCCGCCACCAAGAAAAGTCGTCGGCATCCATGATCTCGCGCATTTCCTCGACCGTGACGCCAATGTACCCAAGGGCTGCGGGAGTGAGAAACCGAAGGCGTCCGTCCGGACAGGCGGACCAGGCGATGCCCGGAATATCGGCGATGCCCGACCCGGCGCCCTGGTAAAGCCGGTCATAGAAGCTGATGGTCCCGAAGATTCTTACCACCAGCCAAAGTGCAAACGCCCCGAAACAAACGCCGCGAACCGAGCAAGACCGTTCTCTGTGACGTATTCCGGCGACAGCAGATAGCCGCTGACAGCAAGCTGGCGGCTGCTACCGCACCCAATCCCGCCTTCCAGCCCATGCAAACGCAGACAATTGCGACCACGACCAACAGGTCGGATGGCTCATGGGTTGAAAGCGTAACCAAAACGCATCCAACGCTAATCGCGGCAGCCATGGGGGCGCGCTGCCGCGATGAGGTTAGTTCCATCTGAGACCTTTTGGATGCGGTTCCCCGGCCGACCTGTCATCGTGGCCGCGTCTACTCAGTTCGCAAAGCGCCCCGTTTTTTTTACCGATTCTGCGACTGCTTTCCCAGCAGCCGAAGCCATCTTCAACTGGCACTGAAATAGGTTGGAGGCGGCTGACAATCGTTGAATGGATGTGAGACGGACCGCGCCTTTTTCTTCTTCATCACATTGGTCCGATGAACGTTCACAGTCACTTCGCTAAAACCAAGATCGACCGCAATCTCCTTTTATCGCGCCGGAGACCACGAATCCGGGGCTGAGGAAAACGACAACTTCTCCTCAATATCTGACGTCACGGAAGCATTGAGGCCAGTGCAACACGACAAAGGATTATTAGGCATGGAGGTTTTTTTAGACAGACTTAGCCTGAGTATAGGGCTCCATCTGGTTTGAGCGCTGCAGCCGTGCAGCAGCATTGGAGGCGCCGAGGCGTAGGAGGCAAGCCGAAACTCCCATCGCCGCGCCGCGGCGCCCTCCGGGCAACAGAGTTAGTTGGGGCTCGAATGGGCTTGCGCCCTGCGACTTGCCACGAGTTGCGCCGCAGCTATTGTCCCTACGCAACCCCCGACCAGGACATGCGTCCACATCGGCCCCTGCGCCGATCCGAACCCGAGCAGGAATGGAGCGACCACCGCCCAGCACCCCAAGGTGAGGTTGGACCATTCCGCCCAGTCCCCGTAGCGGTAGAGGGCCACGGCAGAGCTGCACACAATCAGCGCGCCCACGACCCCAGCGTCCCAAGCCGCAGCAGGTAGCCCGACGAACATGATTGCGGCGCAGGCCAAGCCTGCGCCGAGAATAAGGTTGGTCCATTCCAACCCCTTGTTTGGTGCATCATTTCTCATTTTCATCTCCTTCTTCAGCCGTGCCACGGAGGTGGCCGGTACGCGGAGAATGGGGCAGTCCCAGGTACCCGCCAATTCTACGCAGGCACCTGTTCGTCGATGCTAAAGTCTAGGGCCTCCGGGCGCGATGATTGTAGAAGATATCGATGCGCTCGGTCACAGCTCGTCAGGGATGTGCGATCCCCAGCATACATGCCAAGTGGCATTCCTCCGCTCCGAGGAGCAAAGACGTTGCCCGGCCAATAGCATTTAGCAGACCGTGTAAGTTGACGTCTGTCCTTACTCTCAAAGCAATCCGTGAGGGGAGTGTCCAGCGGCGAGAAGAGGCTGCTTGCCCTTCTATTCGGGACAGCAGGTCTCAAGTTTCTCGGGGGTCAGGCCCATCGGCATTGTCGCCGACTTCGATGGGCTTTTTCATGTCGTGCACCACGTCGGTCTTATTCAGCGCGATGCGAAAATCGGCAACACGCATCAGCGTGGCGCGCCAGTCGGCGATGCTGCCGACGTTGTTGATGAACCAGCGCAGCGAAGAATTCATCTGGTTAAACGCGCCGACTGCCATCATCAGTCCGCCGAATCCTATCTGGCCCGAGAAATACACAGGTGCCGCGATAAGGATTGGGACCACGATGCCAATCCAGCCGTAAGTGTTGGTCACCCATGACAGGTTGATCTGGGCGGTGTAGATGCGCCGCATTGCTGTCAGCACCGCACTGAGGTCCATTTCGAGCCGTCGCTTAGCGTCGGCCTCGCCATGGTAGAGCGCGATGGCATCGACATTTTCGTTGATGCGCACCAAGGAGGAGCGCAGTTCCGCTTCCCGTGTGTAACGATCACCGTCGAGGTTGACCAGCGGGCGCCCCACCAGCCAACTCAGCCGCGATGCTATGCCGGCATAAAGCAGCGCCGCCCACACCATGTAACCTGGTATCGCCAAGGGATAACCGCCAATGTGGAAAACGAAGCCAGAAGAAACCCGCCAGAGCACCTCAACAAAAGACGCCAGCAGGATGAACGACTGCAGCAGCCCGACCCCGAGGTCCGTCGACAGATCGGAAAGATGCGCGGCGTCCTGCTGCATGCGCTGATCGGGATTGACGCCGATAGCACCGGCATTTGTCAATCGCAACGCCGACGCCGGGTGCATCCATTGGTCGATCAGGTCGAGCGTCAACGCCTCGCGCAGCTTCAGCCGGATCATCTGGTTAAGCCAGACCTGGCTAATATTGAGCACCAGAAGGCTGCCGGCAATAAGGGCAAAGATCACAAGCTGATATAGGAGAACCGGCAAGTCGCGGCGCGCCAGCGCGTCGTAGAAGGGCTGGTTCCAGCTGTTGAGCACGACCTGGCCGATCGATGTCGCGCCAATGACTGCCACGATCCCAACCGACGTCCAGAGCAGCCACTTACGGACCGGCGATGCCTTCAAACCTAGATGGATCGTCGCCAATTGGTCGCCGAGGCTGCTGGCCTCGACCGAGACGGCGGCCATCTTGACACCGGAGTTGTCGTCCGCTTGGTCAACCATACATGAGATCCATGCTCACGAGGCGGGTCACATCGGCGCCACAGACGTGCCGCGAACTCGGATTGCGAGCGGGTTCGTCGCGGTTACCGTGCTGGCCAGGGTTGGGAATGCCGTTTGCCGGTTGAGACGGCGGAAAGACCGAGGCCTCGCCCGGTCCTGAAATCAATGCCCGCCGGTTAATAGCCCCGGTTGCCCCGGCCAGATTCTTACTTGGGACTGATCGGCCTGCGGACGGTCTGCGGTACGCCGGCGTTCTTGTCTGCTTTTTTGCTCGATGCCGTATGCACTGCGTCGGTCGCAGACATCTGCGGATCGGCGCCGGACCCATAATGGTCACCTCCGGCATGATGATGACTCCTGGCTTTGAAAAAAAGCTGCTTCATTGCGTCGGCGGCGCTTCGCGCAAATCCACGCTTCGGTCTTCGCGCCGCGTGTCAGCTTGAAATATGCCAACCAAGGCAGGATGTGAGCCATCGTGCCAAGGGCACGCGCTTCCGACACCTTCGTCTATGGTCTCCCGAGCGAAGGAGTGGTCGGACTGTCGAGCGCGCCATGTCCAGGAGGGCGGGGACTCTGGTTCCTCCTGACCCATTCCTGATTTGAGCCGAGACGCTCGGCGTTGAGCGTGCCGCAACCACGGAACAATGTTTCAGCTCGACCGATACCTCGGCATAGGCACGGCTAGCAGTCGGTGTCGTAGCCATCCCCACCGCCAAGTGCGAGTTCTGTGGAGCGTCGTGGATGCCGACGGCGTGGATGCCGACTGCAAGGACGACCGGCGCATCGCACTGAGCAGCCTTCCGCCCGACGACAGCCAATTTTTCGAAACGTCATCGGGATTTCAGAAAGGGAAAGACCGTGAAACTCTACTACAGCCCTCTCGCCTGCAGCCTGGCCGACCACATCGCCTTGGAGGAGGCTGGTGCTTCCTTCGAGCGCGAAACCGTCAATCTCAAAACCAAGCGGACCGGTTCCGGGGAGGATTTCACCACCGTGACGCGCAAGGGGTATGTTCCAGCCCTCGTGCTGGATAGCGGGGAAACGCTGACAGAAAACATCGCCGTCCTCGATTGGATCGCGTCGCAATACCCGGCACTGGGAGTGGAAGGGCCAATGGGCCGTACGCGCGTTCTCGAAGCGCTGACCTACGTCTCCACGGAAATACACCGAAGCTTCAAGCCCATGTGGCACCAAGGCAGCGATGCTGAAAAGGCCAAGGCGCGCGCGACGATTACGACGCAACTCGGCCTGTTCTCGGACGAACTCAAGACCGACTATCTGTTCGGCGACAAACCCAGCGTCGCGGATTTCTATCTTTTCGTGATGTTGCTCTGGGCCGCCCGCTTCCAAGTCCCCGTTCCCGCGCCTTTGGAAGCGCTCCACGCCCGAATTGCGGCCCGTCCGGCTGTTCGCGCCGCGATGGTTCGTGAGGGTCTCGTCTAACTGCGGAAGTTGGCCGGTGGCGCGTCCTATCGCCCTTGAGCCAAGGCATACAACAGAGGAGCTATTCATGCTTGCGTTGCTGCAGAATCTCCACCTGATCGCTGCCGGGCGCGGCGATGGGTTACGTCCCGAATTTCTAAAGATGGAGGCCGAGGCGCCACTCAGCATCGTCTTCCCGCACGTACAAAAGCAGGTTCCTACGTTGCCCGGCAAGGGCGTCAAACTTCAGGTGGTGGCGTCACTCACGCCCGGCCGTCCTGAACGATTGCCACGGCATGCAGCCTGGCACTGCCAAGTCGATGAATGAAGGTGATGCCAAAGCTGCGTCAAACAGCAGGGCATCCGATCTTGCCCTGGAAAGAGGTTGCAACAATGGAAAATGCAGAACCGCCGAAAGAGATCGATCGATCTCGCAGGGCTTTTGTCGGCGCCGCGGCGATCGGTCTGGCTGCTACGCAGTTCACGACAGTTCTCACAGCTCAGGCACGACCTGTTTCAGGGTTGGATGGAGCAACGACAGAGCGGTCGACGGCCGCTTCCTTCGCAGTGCTCAGGCAAGCCGACGCTGGCGTCCTGAATGTCGGTTACGCTGAGGCGGGTCCGCCCGACGGTCTCGTGGTTATCCTCCTTCATGGCTGGCCCTACGACATCCACAGCTTTGTCGACGTCGCTCCGTTGTTGGCGATGGCGGGCTATCGCGTGATCATTCCGTATGCACGCGGCCATGGCACGACACACTTTCTTTCCAGTCAGACGGCCCGCAACGGCCAGCAGTCTGTGCTGGCTGTCGATGTCATCGAATTAATGGATGCGCTGAAGATCAGCCATGCGATCATCGCCGGCTATGACTGGGGCGCGCGCACGGCCTGCATCGTCGCAGCGCTCTGGCCTGAGCGTTGCAAAGCCCTTGTCTCGGTCAGCGGCTATCTGATCGGCAGTCTCGCGGCAAACAGAATGCCGTTGCCGCCGAAAACGGAGCTCCAATGGTGGTACCAATACTATTTCGCCACGCAACGCGGTCGGGCCGGCTATGAAAAATACCGGCGAGACTTCGCAAACCTTATCTGGCGGATCGCCTCGCCGAAGTGGGACTTTGATGACGCCACGTTCGATCGCAGTGCAGCGTGCCTCGACAACCCGGATCACGTCAGCATCGTCATCCACAATTATCGCTGGAGGCTCGGCCTGGCACAAGGCGAGCCGGAATTTGACGCCCTGGAAAAACGGCTGGCCGAAAGTCCCCTGATCACGGTGCCCACCATCACACTCGAAGGTGATGCCAATGGCGCACCCCATCCCGACAGCAGCGCCTACGCCAAGAAATTTTCAGGCAGATACGACCACCGGATCATCACTGGCGGTATCGGCCATAACTTGCCGCAGGAAGCCCCGCAGGCCTTCGCCCAAGCGGTCATCGACGTCGGCGAATACCGATGAGGCAGGCAGATACTGGTGAGGCAAGCTGATGATCGGCTGGTCGCGGAGCTGATCCTGGGCTTGCCTCGAACTGGGCAAATCGCAACTCGGCATTTCCGCGCTTTTGCCGTCAACTCAGCGGAGTTCCGAGTGATGTATCGAAAGGATCTATCGTGGATTCAACTGTGCCATCTGCTGTTTCGCAACCGGTCGTCACGCAACTGACGCGGGCCGCAATATTTCTCGTCGTGACGATCAAATCCGGGCCCGAACATGACGCGGCCGTGCGCGCCTTGTGTGGCGATCTCTCCGCGCTCCTGCGCGCAGTTGGGTTCCGCGACCTCGAGGGTCGGTTGTCATGTGTCATGGCGTTTGGGTCTGAAGCGTGGGACCGCTTCTTTGGAGCGCCCAGGCCGAAGGACTTGCATCCATTTCGCGAGATCCATGGCCAGCATCACGCTGTCTCGACGCCAGGCGACATCCTGTTTCACATCCGGGCCGCCCGGATGGATCTTTGCTTCGAACTGGCGACACAGATCATGTCGCGGCTCGATGGCGCGGTATCGGTGGCGGATGAGGTGCACGGCTTCAATTACTTCGATGACCGCGACCTGATGGGTTTCGTCGATGGGACCGAAAACCCGGTGGATCACGACGCCGTCAAGGCGGCGATCATCGGCGAGGAGGACCCCTCCTTTGCGGGAGGAAGCTACGTGATCGTGCAGAAATACCTGCACGATCTGAAAGGCTGGAACACGCTTCCCATCGAGCAGCAGGAGGGGATTGTCGGCAGAAAAAAGATCTCTGACATCGAGCTCGACGATGCCGTGAAACCGATCTTCGCGCACAATGCGCTGACCACGATCGTCGAGGACGGAGAGCAGTTGCAGATTGTGCGCGACAACATGCCGTTCGGCGACGTCGGCAAGGGTGAGTTCGGCACGTATTTCATCGGCTACGCCCGTTCGCCGCGCAGAATAGAGCAGATGCTGGAGAACATGTTCGTTGGCCGGCCGCCAGGCAACTACGACCGCCTGCTGGATTTCAGCCGCGCCGTCACCGGCACTCTGTTCTTCGTGCCGTCGGCGACATTCCTCGAAAACGTTGCCAAGGAGTAAGCGGTCACCTCGATTGCTGGCCCGGCCCGTCGGGCGGCCACCGAATTTGAGAACATACGAAGATATGGTGGGCAAACCACCCTTTAAGGAAACGATTGGGTTTTGTTGAAAGACGACGTCCCTCCGGTGCCCATAGCCGTTGATTTGAAAGGTACGGACATGCTCAAGGATCATGCATCGTCGGCGATTGTGCCGTGCGCCAATCTCGCTCGGGCTAGGGCCTTCTACGAGAGTATCCTCGGCTTGCCGCTTCTCGCCGACCACGGCAACGGCTTCGTCTTCGGAACCGGTGCAACGAAGCTCAATGTCTATCTCAGCGATTACGCCGGTACCAATCGAGCAAATGCCGTCATCTGGGCGGTAGCCGACGAAGTCGAGATGATCGCCGCGGACCTGCGTGCAAAGGGGGTGGCGCTCGACGAATATCCCGAGGGCTTTGACCGGGTAATCGACGGAGTTCACGTAAGGGGCGCGCTTCGCGTGATCTGGTTCAAGGATCCGGATGGCAACATCCTCCACCTCACCAGCGGTAGCGCCAATTGACGGCGATCGTAATTTTCTCGTGCAGCGGTCCCGGCATGAAGACGGGATCCGCACCCCTTGCCCACGCGATGCATCAGGTCGCCAGGGCGTTTCACCAAGTGGCGACATACCATTATGGGGGGAACTAATGCCTTGGAATAGATGCCTCGAGGGCACCGGCGCCATATAAAAAGGGCCTGCCGTAGGAGATGAGCTTGCCCGATCGCCTTTTGAACAAGTTTCCATTCGCCTTCATGGCGGCTGCTTTGCTCGCGGTGTCCGCACCCGCTCAGGCACAGGAACTGCCCTATCCAGCCGACTTTCGCACCGAGGAGATCGAGGCGCATGGCGTGACGATCCACGTGCGCATCGGCGGCAGCGGACCTGCGATTATCCTGATCCACGGCTTTGGCGAAAGCGGTGATATGTGGGCTCCGCTGGCTGCAAGCCTCGTCCGAAATCATACCGTTATCGTTCCTGATCTTCGGGGCATGGGTCGATCGTCGAAGCCGGCAGGCGGCTTCTCTAAGATGAGCCAGGCTACCGACACTGCTGAGTTGATGGACAAACTGAAGATCGTGCAATCCGATGTCGTTGCGCATGATATTGGCAACATGGTCGCTTTCGCCTTTGCGGAGAAATATCCAGACCGGGTAGCCAAGCTCATAGTGATTGATGCGCCGATCCCCGGGGTTGGCCCATGGGATGAGATCGCAAAGAACCCGGCGACCTGGCATTTCCGTTTTGGTGGCCCCGACATGGAGCGGCTCGTGAAGGGGCGCGAGCGCATCTATCTCGATCGCTTCTGGAACGAATTTTCGGCAGACCCAGCGCACTTCACGGAGCGGTCGCGACGCCATTATGCCGCGCTTTATGCGCTCCCTGGTGCAATGCACTCTGTGTTCGAGCAATATCGTGCCTTCGATCAGGATGCGAAAGATAACCGGGCATGGGCGGTCGCTCACGGAAAGCTGGCGATGCCCGTGCTGGCGTTGGGCGCAGAAAAGGGTCTCGGCATGCAAATGGCGGACATCATGCGCGCCGCTGCTTCCGATGTAACCGCCGGGCTGATCCCGAACTCCGGTCACTGGGTCATGCAGGAAAACCCTGCTGCAACGGTTCAACTCGTCCAGGCCTTCGTTGATAAGCCCTGAGCAGCCTTTCATCAACCCGGATCGGCGGTGGGTGAAGCGGACCGTCTCGTCAAGGCTCGGTACCTTTTAGAGATCGAGGCGCGCGGTGAGCTCGACCTGGCAGTGCATATGCAGGCCGCTCTCCGCTCTGCGATGTGGAGGGGATGAGGCGGCCGAGGCGCGGTCGGTCAGCTACTGAATGTCTGGTATGCCCTAACAGGACGTTGATTGTTTTCGCGCTGAGCGTCAGCAGTTGGCGCACGGCTGACCTCTGTCGTGTCGACAGGAACATCGACTCTCGGACGCGATCAGCGGATTGCCTTCAAAGACCTTCGGCTACCGTCCGGGAACTCAAAGCGCCTGAATCTGCCTGCGCCTCTTCCGGCTGAACGACCATCATCGCATGGATTGTGGCTGCGACCTTGTCGGCCGCCGAGATCAGGACGCTGTCTATATGATGATGCGCTAGGTCGATCTAGCCGCGATGCCGGGCGGCGATGCGATATTTGAGGTCTCCACGCCGCCCGGCATCGGTCACATTCAGTCCTATGACGGTTGCTTTCTCAAACGCGCCTATTGAACGTTCCGCATCGAATGCCTCCTTCCCCTTTCTGGCCCACAGTTCCCGCGCCCGTCCACCGTCCTCGCTGTTGAGCTTTTCGGCCATCCAAATCATGGCGCCGTAGATGGTGGCGCGGTCGTCGCCGGTCTGGTCCACGATCCGGGACTTGACGACGAGACCGCCAAGTTCGATGAGCTGCCTTGTACGCTTGCGACGCTCGACCTGCCAGGTGCGCATATCATGCTGAGCCAGAGCTGCTTGCCGGCGATTGTGTGCTGCCTGGTTGCGCTTGAGCGCTGCGAGGGTTGCGCTGAGATGCCGGAGCAGTTCGCCGGGACCTGCTTTCGAAAAACATCACTCCACGCTTGGCCCATGCCTCACGCTTCGAGGTGTCTTTCGTCTCAGCAATTGCGACCAGTGCGCCGGCCAGTTCGTCGGTATTGAGCTGATCGGCCCCGGTGGCGATCACCAGCTCGCCAAGCCGCTGGACCTTGCGCGTTTTGAGGTCTCGCGCTTTTTCTTCCAGCGCCTTCAGTTCGGCGTCAAAGTCCCGCGGTTTGCGCATGGCTGTCTCCATTGATTGTCGATCTCTGGATGATAGTTGAGCGTCCGCCGGAAGGCTTCAGGGTAGCCGAGACAGCCCGGGACGGGCTGGTCCATCCCGAGATTTTTTCAAGGGAGGGCGCGCTTATACGTCGTGCCGACGTGCGCTTTGACGTGCAAATGATCCTGTCGCGATGGCGATCTATCATCTTCACGTCAAGGTCATTGGCCGCAAGGCCGGCTCGAGTGCTGTGGCGTCGGCCGCCTACCGCTCAGCCTCACGGCTGCGTGACGAGCGCATCAATCGCACTCATGACTTCTCGGCCAAGCGCGGCGTCGTCCATTCCGAGGTGATGCTGCCGGAGGATGCACCCGAAGCCTGGCGCGACCGCGAACGGCTTTGGAACGATGTCGAGGCCTTCGAGGTGCGCAAGGATGCGCAGCTTGCCCGAGAGGTGGAGTTCGCCCTGCCGCGCGAACTGAGCCAAGCGCAAGGCATCGAACTGGCGCGCGACTTTGTTCAGGCTGAGTTTGTCAGCAAGGGCATGGTCGCCGATCTTAACGTGCATTGGGACAGGGCGGAGGATGGCAGTCCCAAGCCGCATGGTCATGTCATGCTCACCATGCGGGCCGTGGACGACAATGGCTTTGGCGCGAAGGTTCGAGACTGGAATGCTACCCAGCTGGTCGAGCGCTGGCGCGAGCGGTGGGCGGAGCTGGCCAATGAACGCCTTGCCGAACTCGACATCGACGCCCGCATCGATCACCGCAGCCTGGAAGCGCAGGGTATTGTCCTGGAGCCGCAAACGCAGATTGGTGCGCCGGCCCAACGCATCGAGGGCAGCGGCCTTGCTGCTGGGGACATTGAAGCGGATCGCGCCGAACTGCATCGCGAGATCGCGCGCAACAATGGTGCGCGCATCATTGCCGATCCATCCGTGGCGCTCGATGCCATCACGCATCAGCAATCGACCTTCACCCGAAAGGACATTGCGAAGTTCTCGCATCGCCACAGCGATGGAGTGGAGCAGTTCAACGCAGTGGTGGCCGCCATCAGGACTGCACCTGATCTGATTGAACTCGGCAAGGACGGACGCGGCGAAGACCGCTTCACCACAAGGCAGATGATCGAGACCGAACAGCGCCTTCACCGCGCTGCGGAGCGTATCGATTTGGACGAGCGACACGCGGTGAGTGACGCACATCGCGAGGCAGCGCTGGCGCGGGCTGCGCATCGCGGGCTTGTCCTTTCGGGCGAGCAGACCGATGCGCTTGCGCACATCACCGGGGATCGCGGTCTTGATGTCATTGTTGGCTTTGCCGGAACGGGCAAGAGCGCCATGCTGGGGGTTGCGCGCCAAGCATGGGCAGCGGCGGGCTACGAGGTCCGAGGCGCCGCACTCTCCGGCATTGCCGCTGAGAATCTTGAAGGCGGAGCAGGCATCTCGTCACGCACCATCGCCAGTATGGAGCATAGCTGGGGACAGGGCAGGGATCTGCTCACCGCGCGCGATGTCCTGGTGATCGATGAGGCCGGCATGGTCGGCACGCGCCAGTTGGAGCGCGTGCTCTCCCATGCTGCTGAAGCTGGCGCAAAAGTCGTCCTCGTCGGCGATCCGCAGCAGTTGCAGGCAATCGAAGCCGGCGCTGCATTCCGCTCGATCCACGAACGCCACGGCGGCGTCGAGATCGGCCAGGTGCGTCGGCAGCGCGAGGACTGGCAGCGCGATGCTACGCGCGATCTGGCAACCGGCAGGATCGGCGCTGCTATCAGCGCCTATGACGCGCAAGGCATGGTGTATCAGGCTGCAACGCGCGACGAAGCGCGAGCTGAACTCGTCGAACGCTGGGATCGCGACAGGCAGGCGCACCCAGAGGCAAGCCGGATCATCCTCACCCATACAAACGACGAGGTGCGCGCCCTGAACCAGGCAGCGCGTGAACGCATGCGCGCTGCGGGCGATCTCGGCGACGAGGTTCAGGTGAATGTCGAACGCGGTGCAAGGGCCTTCGCCAGCGGCGACCGGGTCATGTTCCTGCGCAACGAGCGCGGACTTGGCGTCAAGAACGGCACGCTTGGTATCGTGGAGGAGCTCAGCACACAGAGCATGACCGTGCGCACCGATGACGACAGATCGGTTCGCTTCGACCTCAAAGACTACGCGCACGTCGACCACGGCTATGCCGCGACCGTTCACAAGGCGCAGGGCATGACCGTCGACCGGACCCATGTGCTGGCGACGCCGGGCATGGATGCGCATGGCAGCTACGTCGCACTGTCGCGGCATCGAGACAGGATGGACCTGCACTATGGCGGCGATGACTTCAGGACGCGGGAGCGGCTCGACCGGACGCTGTCACGCGACCGAGCCAAGGACATGGCGTCGGATTACGAGCAGGTCGACCCGGCGCAGAGCTATGCCGAGCGGCGCGGCATCACGTTCCGCGAGCGTGTGGTCGAAATCGTGCGCCGGATTGTTCCGGAGAAGCTGCGCGACAGGATCGGCGGATTGCTGGACGGGTTGCGCTCGCCCGGAGATGGCGAGCCCATGCAGGAAGGTCGACCTGGGCCGGGAAGGGAGAGTGTTGGGGTGCGGATCGGAGATGCAGGCCCGACGCCCGGCAGAGGAAATCTCGCCACAGGCGTGCCGCACGACACGAATGTGCCGGTGGACGCGGAAACGGCGTTGCGCAGCGCTCGTACGAAGGCGCTTGTGCGTCACGCGCGCGCGCTCGACGCGATGACGCACAACGCAGATGCGGACGGGCAGGGCAGTCCCGACCAGATGCGCGAACTGAAAGAAGCCCGTATCGCTTTCGAGGAGGTGCGGCCGCATGGCTGGCGCGATGCCGAAGCGGCTTATGTGAAAAATCCCGAACTTGTCCGCGAGGCGGGCGCCGGCCGCGTCAGCCGTATCGTGCTTGCTCTCCAGCTTGAAACGGAAATCCGCACCGGATTGGACAACGATCCCTGCCGCCGCGCCGAGCGGTTCGTGGAACGTTGGCAAAAGCTCGACCGTGCGGGACGGGAGCAATATCAGGCCGGCGATATGTCCGGCTACAAGTCAACGCGCTCGGCCATGTCCGATATGGCCAAGAGCCTTGAACGCGATCCTCAACTGGAATCGCTGCTGGCAAACCGCAGGCGCGAACTCGGCATTCACGTCGACTCCGGCCGCCGACTCGGGGCGGAACTCGCGTTCAGCCATGGCATCGGTAAGGGGCGAGGCATCGGGATCTAAGGCATCCGATTTGCCGTCGTTTCCACCCCGCAGGCGGCCGAGACGACAAACCTGATTGCGCCTGGCAGCGGTTTGTCCTGTCTATCCCCGCAGACATCAGCAAGAACCAGTAAGGTGCAGGCAAGCCATGACCGAGCCGGATCGTATTATACGCCTCAAAACTGTCCTTGCCCGGACTGGCCTGTCCCGTTCAACCCTCTATCGCAAGATCGCCGAAGGCACGTTCCCGGCTCAGATCAAGATCAGTGTCAACGGAGCTGGCTGGCGGGAATCCGATATCATTCGGTGGGTCGACAATCCAGTTGCATGGCGACCAGAGCGTCAGGTCTGATTGCGCGACAAACGAACGCCAGGGCCGCCGCCGTTCTCTGGGATAAACTCTATTCCCGCTGCTTCGAATGTGTTCCGTAGTGCAGAAACGGTCGTCCCCTTTAGTTGTTCTCCCCGTTCAAAGCGGGCAACAGTATCAGGTGAGACCCCGGCATTTCGAGCCAAGTCTCTCGTCCCCCACCCAAGGGCAACGCGCGCCATCTTGCACTGGATGACGTTCATTTCGTAACGTCGATACGATTTGCGTTGATCTGCATCGTCACTTGAGATATCGTAACCCTGATACGATTATGGGAGTCGCTTACTGCGGCTGCTGATGGTGTTACGACCACCCTCAGCAGCCTTGCCACGCCCCAAGCTGTTAGGAGCTCGGATCATGACTGATTCCGACAATAGCACGACTTTGCCTTCCGTCACGACCAGTCGCCGCGATCGGCAGAACGCAAGTGAGCCTGGACATTTGGAGGATACAGACCCAGCAATTCTGCTGATGCGAGGCTGGTCGCGGGCACAGCACGTTTCGCACGTCCTTTGCCGACTTCAGCAGCGCCTAGAGAGGCGCGTTCTCGACGCTGCAGACCCAGAAGGGATAGATGAGAAGGTCGGTTATTCAATCGCTTGCCAAGCGGAGGTAGAGGCCACAACTGCGGCTCTAAAGCTTCAGGACAAACTCCCCCACATACAGGCGAGGTCGCTTCTTGGCATCGTCGCCAAGCTCGAAATCATCGCTGGCGCGGATCGCGACATCGACGATCCAACAGACTTCCCTTGGCCGCACATCGCGTCGGTCCTCCGTGATTTGAAAAAGATCGCGGGCGGCCTTCCTCTTGAACGGCCTGAGCGATCCATCGTTCAGGCTGACTGTAAGCGATTTCAAGCGAAAGCGGCCGATCTGCTCGGTCTGGAAAAGCATGCATCTAAACTACGTTTGGGGGCGGCAACCGTCGTTGGCACCAGCTCAGGATAGAAATCCTTCTGTCCACCGTGTTTGTTCAACCGACGCGACTCAGTGCTAACGCGGGTTTTTCGTTACGACAGGTTTGAGCCGGAGTATCGGATCAGGGCGAAGTTTGTCCGAATAGCACGCCTTGCTATCCCTTTCTGCGAGCGTCCATTGTGGCGAATTACCTTGTCTCGCGCATGAGTGCATCTTGCGAGACATGGAGGAGCTACGTTTTCTTGGCATGCTTGATAGTCGGCGGCCATCCTGCCGACTGCTATCGTTTGGGGTGCGATGCCCTCCGCTATTTTTGCCCCGTTGCAAGCTGTTCCTGCAATGGTGGTGAAGTCCCGTAAGCGGGTCTTGCGCAAGGCGCCCGACCGGGCGATTCTCCGCCTTGCAAGAGCTCTCGCTCGCCAAGCGGCCCGCGAAGACCATGCGCGAGAACAGGCCGAGAAAAATCACCATGAATCGGACCGCGATCTACGCTCGTTTCTCAACCGACCTCCAGAATGAGCGATCGATAGACGATCAACTCGCTTTATGCCGAGCATACGCAGAACGTGAGGGGTTGAACGTTGTCGGGACGTTCGATGACCGAGCCCGCTCCGGCGGCTCCGTCCTGGGCCGTGACGGTTTGCTTCAGCTGATGGATAAAGCGCGTGAGCACGAATTCGACGTACTCGTCGTAGAGGCGCTTGATCGACTATCGCGCGACATGGAAGACCTTGCGGGCATTCACAAACGCCTTTCGTTTCTCGGCATCGAAATTCGTGCCGTCCACGAAGGCGTAGTGAACACGGTCTTGGTCGGCCTACGCGGTCTTGTTGGCCAACTCTACCGGGAGGACATCGCTCACAAAGTCCGTCGCGGCCAAGCCGGCCGAGTCAACTCGGGACTCCATGCCGGTGGATTAACCTATGGCTACTCTTATGTGCTCGGCGATCCTGGAAAGCGGCTGATCGCCGAGGGTGAAGCGGAGATCGTGCGTCGTGTCTTCAGGGAGTATGTCGATGGACAGACCCCGCGCGACATCGCCCACAAACTTAATAACGACCGCATACCGCCGCCCCGTGGGCGAGCCTGGAATGCATCTACTATCAATGGAAATGTGCAGAGAGGGACGGGGCTGCTTCACAATGAGCTTTATGCTGGCCGCCTGATCTGGAACAGGGTCAGAATGATCAAGGATCCTGACACGGGGAAACGTGTCTCGCGCCCAAATCCCCAGGGGGACTGGCGAGTAGTCGCAGTGCCCGACCTCGCTATTGTTCCGTCCGACCTGTTCGACGCAGCACAAGCACGCAAGAAGGCGCGTGCAACCACTCATCCAAGCCACCAGCGCCGACCACGGCACATGTTGACGGGGCTCCTGAGGTGTGGTGCCTGTGGTGCGGGAATGTCGTCAAAAGGCGTGGACAAGTCCAAGCGCATTCGCATCCGCTGTTCCGCCGCGACTGAAAGCGGAACATGCGCCGATCCCAAGACCTTCTATTTGGATACGGTCGAAGCTGCAGTTCTGAACGGCCTTTCCGCCGAGTTGCGCCATCCCGAAGTGATTGCCCAGTACGTCCAGACCTACCACGAAGAACGGAAGCGCTTGGCAGCCGACACCCATGCCAGGCGCAGCCGTTTGGAGCGACGGCTTGAAGAACTAACTCGGGAGATCGAGCGCCTAGTCAACGCCATTGCCAAGGGCTATGGCGACCCAGCCGTGCTGGGACCGCAATCAACAACGCTGAATGAAGAGCGTAAGGGAATTCTAGCCGAGTTGGATCGGGTGCCGGCCGCTACGGGAGTGATCGCGCTGCACCCTGCGGTGCTCGCTCGCTATGAGGAACAACTAAACCAACTTCGGACCGGGCTTGCTAAGGGCATTGCTTTTGGCGATTCCGAATGTGCAGAGGCAATGCGCGACTTGGTCGAAACCGTCACGGTGTTTCGAGATCCATCGAGGATCGGCGGCGTCGAAGTCGAAATCGCTGGGCGGTTAACGGCACTCTTGGGCGAGGGTGCCTTCCCCCACGGCGTCAAAGGAGCGGGGGGAATGGTGGTAGCGGGAGAGGGACTTGAACCCCCGACCCCAGGATTATGATTCCCGTGCTCTAACCAACTGAGCTACCCCGCCAGGGCGGCGAAGGCCCGAAATCCAGCTTAAATCGGCAGGCATATCGGCGCGTTCGCCAAGGTCGCGCGGATATAAGGTTGCGAGGCCAAGCCTGTCAAGCATCGAAGTGGCTGCCGCGCCGGCATATTGCTGGCGCCCAAAGCTTTGCCGGGCAGACATTTGGGCGCACAGGCCGGGGTTGAGTTCAGCGAGGCACGTCGCTATGTCTCGGCCACGAAAGCCATGGTCATGAATTGATGAAACCGCGCATTGCAGTCCTCGGTTGCGGATACTGGGGCAGCAACCACATCCGCACCCTCAAGGCGCTCGGCGCGCTGCATGCGGTTTCGGACGTCAATCCGGCGCGTGCGGAGGGTTTTGCCAGCGAGCAGGATTGCCTGGCAATCGAGCCAGAGGCGCTGTTTGCCCGCGACGATGTCGATGCCATTGTCATGGCGCTGCCGCCGCAGTTCCATGCCGACATGGCGGTGCGCGCCGTGCTCGGCGGCAAGGACGTGCTGGTGGAGAAGCCGATCGCGCTGACGGTGGCCGATGCCGAGCGCTCGGTGCAGACGGCCGCCGACAATGGTCGTGTCTTCATGGTCGGCCACGTGCTGCGCTTTCATCCCGCCTTCGAGACGCTGAAGGCGCTGATCGACAATGGCGAGCTAGGCGAGGTCCGCTACATCCACTCGCATCGGCTCGGCCTCGGCAAGTTCCACACCGAAAACGACGCGTTGTGGGATCTGGCGCCGCATGATCTGTCGATGATCCTGGCCATCACCGGCACGGAGCCGGTCGAGGTGCGCGGCGAAGGCGCTGCTCTTCTCGACAATCTGAGCGATTTTGCGCATCTGCACATGCGCTTTCCCAACGGCTTGCGCGGCCATCTGTTTGCCTCGCGGCTCAACCCTTACCGCGAACGGCGGCTGACCGTTGTCGGCACCAAGGCGATGGCGGTGTTTGACGACGTCGAGCCGTGGGAGCGCAAGCTTGCCGTCTACCGCCACGCGGTCTGGCAGGACAGCGGCCAATGGGCGTTCACCGCCAACGAGCCGTCCTATGTCGCGGTCGGCGAGGGCATGCCGCTGACGCGCGAGCTGGAGCATTTCATCCACTGCATCGAGACACGGGCCGAACCGCGCACCAGCGGCGAGGAAGCCATCCGCGTGCTGCGCATCCTGACCGCCGGCACCGTCGCCCATACAAGGTCCTAAGCGAAACGCCGCCTATTCGGCGGGAACCCGCGCCGGCTGGACGGCCAGCCGCGTCAGCATCGCCTCGGCTTCGGCGCCGCGCTCGGAGCGCTCGATGAAGCCGCCGCCGAACACACGCGCCTCGTTGCCATCGTCGGAATAGAGCACGCAAGCCTGACCGGGCGCGATGCCGGATTCGCCGTCGACCAGCTCCACCGAAGTGACGCCGGCGCGGTGATGCAGCACGGCTGGGCGCGGCGGCCGCGTCGAGCGCACCTTGGCGAAAAGCTCAAGCCCGGCCGGCGGGATAGCTGTCAGCGGGCCATCGCCCAGCCAGTTCATGTTGCGCAAGAAGATCTTGTGGGTCTCCAGCGCCTCGCGCGGGCCGACCACGACACGGGCCCGGTCGGCGTCGAGATGAACGACGTAGAGCGGCTCGCCCGAGGCGATGCCGATGCCGCGGCGCTGACCGACGGTGTAGCGCAAAATGCCCTCGTGGCGGCCAAGCACGCGCCCGTCTATATGGACGATGTCGCCCGGATTGGCGGCAGCCGGCTTCAGCTTGGCGATGATGTCGGAATATTTGCCCTGCGGCACGAAGCAGATATCCTGGCTGTCCTGCTTGGC
The DNA here is from genome assembly GCF_040318035.1 of Mesorhizobium sp. M1329. Lineage (NCBI taxonomy): Bacteria > Pseudomonadati > Pseudomonadota > Alphaproteobacteria > Hyphomicrobiales > Phyllobacteriaceae > Mesorhizobium > Mesorhizobium sp. M1329. The sequence goes on from NZ_JAMYLN010000004.1 coordinate 135,908, forward strand.
GGCGACTGTCAGTCCCATCTCCTCGGCGATGGCGCGAACCTCAGGCTTCGACAGGCCGCCGAGCGGAAAGCGCAGATAGTCGATCTGCGCCTGGGTGGTGGCGAACAGGAAGTAGCTCTGGTCGCGGTCGGCGTCGACCGGCCGGTAAAGCGCGCGGTGGGCGCCATTGGCGCCGGAACGGATGTAGTGGCCGGTGGCCAGCGCGTCGGCGCCGAGTTCCTTGGCGGTCGCAAGCAGGTCGGCGAACTTCACCGTCTGATTGCAGGAAACGCAAGGGATCGGCGTTTCGCCGGCGACATAGCTCTCGGCGAACGGGTCGATCACCGCCTTGCGGAAGCGCTCCTCGTAATCGAGGACATAGTGCGGGATGCCGAGCGTCTCGGAGACGCGACGGGCATCGTCGATGTCCTGGCCGGCGCAGCATGAGCCGGCCCGATGCGTTGCCGCGCCGTGGTCATAAAGCTGCAGCGTAACGCCGACGACGTCGTAGCCCTCGCGCTTCAGGAGACCGGCAACGACCGACGAATCGACACCGCCCGACATGGCGACGACGACGCGGGTGTTTTCGGGGCGTCGGGGAAGGTCGAGGCTGTTCATGGTTCTTTCGTTCTGCGCGGCGCTTCAATGCCAATGGCCGGAATATAGGTCAAGCGTCTCGGCTGCGCCAGCTTTGCCGGGGCGGCTCATTTTTCCTGCCGGGTTCAACGCGCTTGCCGGCAGATGTTTCAAATGCCGATGAAAAGGCTAACGCCGCGTTCATGATCCTTACCTAACCATTAGGGTCTGCTTAGGCAAATTTTAAAGCTGTGGCGGTAATGTGGTGGGGATTGGGTCTTTGAGTTTTTTGTAGAGAGTACGATGACCGATCTAATTAGACCGCGAGTCAAATATGTTATCGGGCCAGACGGCAGCCCACTTACCATCGCCGATCTGCCGCCGACAAACACACGTCGCTGGGTTATCCGGCGCAAGGCGGAAGTTGTGGCGGCGGTGCGTGGCGGGCTTTTGAGCCTCGAAGAGGCGTGCCAGCGCTACAAGCTCACCACCGAGGAATTCCTGTCCTGGCAGGCGTCGATCGACGAATATGGCCTTGCCGGCCTGCGCACCACGCGCATTCAGCAATACCGGCATTAGGCCGATAAGGGCGCTGATCCGCGCCCTTACGTTTGCGAGGGGCGACGATCTGCGATTTCAGACCGTCAGCACCACCTTGCCGATCGGCCTGGTGGCGAGAAAGGCATGGGCGGCACCGGCCTGTTCGAGCGGAAACGCCTTTGCCACGTGGACGGCCAGCTTTTTTGCGTCGATCAATTTGCCGAGTTCCACCAGAGCGGCACGGTCGGGCACTACGGACATGCGCTCGACGCGGATGCCTCGCGTCCTGGCCTTTGCCTTGGTGGCATCGCTGACATCGAGCAGCGACACCAGAACGCCGCCGGCCTTGAGCACTTCCAGCGATTGCTCCGCATGCTCGCCGCCGAACGGGTCCAGAACCAGATCGATGTCGCGGGCCTTCCCGGTGAAATCATCCCTTGTGTAGTCGATCACCTCGTTGGCGCCGAGCGAGCGGACGAAATCGAGCTTTTCCGGGCTGGCGGTTGCGACGACGTGAGCGCCGCGCGCCTTGGCGATCTGCACCGCCAGATGGCCGACGCCGCCGGCTGCGGCGTGGATCAGCACGCGCTTGCCAGGGTCGAGCCGGCCATGGCGGACAAGGCCTTGCCAGGCCGTCAGGCCGGCCAGCGGCAGCGCGGCGGCTTGCGCGTGATCTATGCCTTCAGGTTTCGGCGCAAGCTCATCAGCCGGGACTGCGGCGAGTTCGGCGTAGGCTGCCCCCTGTTTGGGAAAGCGCGTCATGCCGAAGACGGCATCGCCGACCTTGAGGCCGGAGACGCCGGAGCCCAGCGCATCGACAATTCCCGAAACATCCCAGCCAAGGACAAAAGGCGGCTCGCCAAGCAGCGGATAGTGGCCGCCGCGCACCGCGCCGTCGACCGGGTTGATGCCGGCCGCCTCGATGCGGACAAGCACTTCGCCGGCCTCGGGTGATGGCGCGGGGCGATCGGCGATGACGAGGACGTCGGGTCCGCCGAAGGAATTCTGGATAATGGCACGCACGGGAGACTCTCCTGCTGGTTTGATATGCCACTATCATTTGGATAGTTACTTTCTCTTGTCTAGTATGTACCTTTATGATATATACGCACCTTATGGATAGCGACGATTGTTTCCCTTCTGGCTATGACGCGTTCCGACGGACGTGCCCGTCGCACGCCGTGCTTGAGACGCTCGCCAGCAAATGGGTCTACCTGGTGGTCTGTGCGCTGCGCCGGGGCCGGCTCCGCAACGGCGAATTGGCGCGCAAGCTCGAAGGCATCACGCCGAAAATGCTGACGCAGACGCTGCGTATCCTGGAACGCGACGGCCTGGTCCGGCGCGAGGTTTTCCCGGTCATTCCGCCGCGGGTCGAATATGAGCTGACCGAACTTGGCCAGAACCTGGCAGGACTGCTCAATCAGATCAGAGCCTGGTCGGAGCAGCATGTGCCCGACATCAAAAATGCGCGCGCACGGGCGGCGGAACAGCAAGAAGACCTGGGTGTCTGAGGCGGCACCGTTCGGTGCCCAGCAATGGCGCAGCGGGCATTAAAGCCTTGTTTTCAGCCGATCATGGCGCTGCGGCCGCCGGCTTCCGTGTCGCGCGCCTTGGTGTCGCGCGATTCGAGCATCTCCGCCTTGGAAAGTTCGGCTTCGGCTTCGCTCAGCAATGACTCGGCGACATTTCGCTGCTGGGCGAGGTCGCTTTGCGAATTTCTAAGGTTGTCGCGGCGCAGGCGTGCCGCCTTGGCGAAGGTCGGATAGGCAAAGTGATTGATGTCGGTGATGCCGGCCTTCTTCTCTTCGGCAGCGATCTGAAGTTCCAGCTCGACGGCCATGCGCTCGAATTCGGCGATCATCATGTCGAGCTGCAGCAGCTGCCGCCGCTTCTCGCTCACCTGAAATTGCTTCAGCCGAACGAGGTTTTCACGTGACTTCATGATTCGGTACTCCCGGAAACGCACACCTGCACATATCGTCCAATTCACCCGGCAAGGCCCAGGCTTGACCCGTTTCCACCGGCTTTCCCCGAACTATGGGAAACAAACTCCTAAAGTTTTTTGCCGGCGGTAACCATTCGTTTACGGGCATTGTTAATCATACGGCTCAGGACTTAAGGGCGGGTAAAAATTCTGCTTCTCGTCGCGAAACCCGGCCAACGAGTCCGAAGAGTCACTTAGTCTGGCTTATTAATGTGCCGCATTAACGGTTTGGGTCTGTGATTCGTTATTGGATTCAGCAAGGTGTAGAAAGGGGTTAAAAAATCTGATACCGTCACGGACGGGAATTAGGTTTTATTAACCATTCGATGGCAGCCTCTGCTCAGGCAATCACTGCTCCGGTCCTGGACGGGTCGTGAAATGGTCCGGCAGCAGAAAAGGGGAATGAAATGCGCGTTCTGCTGATAGAAGACGACAGTGCAACCGCACAAAGCATCGAGCTGATGCTGAAATCGGAAAGTTTCAATGTCTATACGACCGACCTTGGTGAAGAGGGTGTCGATCTAGGCAAGCTTTACGATTACGACATCATTCTCCTCGACCTCAATCTCCCCGACATGTCGGGCTATGAAGTTTTGAGAACACTTCGCCTTTCCAAGGTGAAGACGCCGATCCTCATCCTCTCCGGCATGGCCGGTATCGAGGACAAGGTGCGCGGCCTCGGCTTCGGCGCCGACGACTACATGACCAAGCCCTTCCACAAGGACGAACTGGTCGCCCGCATCCATGCCATCGTGCGGCGTTCCAAGGGCCATGCCCAGTCGGTCATCACCACCGGCGACCTGGTGGTCAATCTCGATGCCAAGACCGTTGAAGTCGGTGGCCAGCGCGTGCATCTGACCGGCAAGGAATATCAGATGCTGGAACTGCTCTCGCTGCGCAAAGGCACCACGCTGACCAAGGAAATGTTCCTCAACCATCTCTATGGCGGCATGGATGAGCCGGAGCTGAAGATCATCGACGTCTTCATCTGCAAGCTGCGCAAGAAGCTCGACGCAGCGTCGGGCGGGCAGAATTACATCGAGACCGTCTGGGGCCGCGGCTATGTGCTGCGTGAGCCTGAAGATATCCGGGTCAGCGCCTGAACCAGGGGTGTGATCTCAAAAAGTGGGCGCCCGGTTTTCGGAAAGATCCTGGCAAAACAACAAGATAGAGCTCATCCGATTTTCATCGGAATGGAACAGGCTCTGATCAGGCGGCAATCTTCAAGGCGCGGAAGCACTCGAGCAATTGCGGCCGGTTGAACGGCTTCAGCAGGTAGCCCTGGGCGCCGGCGCGCTTTGCCCGCATGATCGCCCCGACGTCGACCTCGACCAGCGAAATCAAGACTTGCGGCAACACCGGGCTTTCCATGGCGCGCACGCGGCGGATGAGGTCCTGCGCCTGCATGTCCGGCAAGGCGCCGTCGACGACGATGATATCAGGCATGTCGACCGCGCACATCTCGATCGCCTCATGGCCGCTGGCGGCTTCGATTACCATCATGCCGGAACCGCCCAGGATACGCCTTGCAACCTTCCTGATGACGCTCGAATTGTCGACGAACATGCAGCGTTTCATTCCCGGACCCTCTTTGCCATGCGGCGAACCGGCAGCGTCGTGGCATCTGCCGGGGACCATAGGCCGATCTGGTAAAGAAGCCGAAAAGCCGTTAGGTAAAATTTTCCTGAAGTTTTTTTAGCGGGATCTTCTTTCGCAATGCTTCATGCGATCAAAACTGCAAACCCATCTCACAGGTATTGAGACAGCGCCGCAAATATGACTTGGATAAAATACTTTCCCCGCTCTTCCGGAGAACTTCAGGCTGCAGAAAGGACGATCTCGTCGGCGGTTGCATGGATCGATATCGTCATGTTGGCTTCGCGGGCCAGGAGCAGGGTGTAATAGGGCTGCACCGAATGCGCGTCGATCGGCTCTTCCGGCCTGTGGCCGGAATGCAATTCCAGGAATTTGGGCGGCACGCGCAGCATCGGGCCGCTCGCCGCGAGCGCAAAGCGCGGCTCGGTCTCGAGGTTCTCCAGCGTGACCACCAGCCTGCCGCCGCGCGGAATGGCGGCGTTGGCGACGAGGATGAGATTGAGCAGCAGCTTGACCTTGTTCTTGGGCAACAGCGCGCGGGTCCCGTTCCAGATCAGTTCCGGCTTCTCGTTCTTCAGGAAGGCGAAGGCCACGGCCTCGGCGTCCCCGGTGTCGATCAGCATGCCGGCGGAACCGGCGGCGCCGAAGGCGATGCGGGCGAATTGCAGGCGGGCGGAAGCGTTCTTGGCGCTTTGGCGGATCAGCTTCATGGCGTCTTCGTCGGCGCCGCCTTCGTCGAGCAGCTCAAGCCCGTTGTTTATGGCGCCGACCGGCGAAATGATGTCGTGGCAGACCCGGCTGCACAGCAGTGCTGCCAGGTCGGGTGCGGAAAGGGTGAAAAGCTCGGCCATCGGCAAAAATCCCTGCAAATTTCACAACACAATGACCGGGCGATCATGATCACGCCTGTCCACACGAATCACGCTCTCTCCCAAGCATTCTGAATACACAGCGCTTGTGCGTGCAGCAACAAATCCAAAATCATGGTTGTCGAAAATGGCGTGTTCACGCAGCCGGGTGCTGCGCGGGCGATGCGAAAACAGCCTTCGAACCGCCATCTTCATGTGGGAGTTTAATGGTTGAAAAAGGATTACGGCATAGTTTGCCCCTAACAGTCATCCTTAACGGCCGCCAAAGAGCCGTACGGGTGCGAGGCGTCGGCGAAAGTGCTCCCTGACGGAGATTGGAAGCATGGTTTCCCGATTCTACGACCGGACTTTTTTCCGTGTCATCTCAATGACGATCGCGCTCATCGGCCTTGTCGCCTTTTCGGCATCGGCCGCGCGGGCGCAGGAATACACCGCCCAGGAGATCGTTGATTCCGGTCATAAATTCTTCGGCGCGACATCGGGCGGGCTCGCCACCGTCGTCGAGAAGATTTTCGCCACCTATGGCCTGCCGAACGGCTATCTGCTCGGCGAAGAGGGGTCCGGGGCGCTGATCGGTGGCCTGACCTATGGCGAAGGCACGCTCTACACCAAGAATGCCGGCGACCACAAAGTGTTCTGGCAAGGCCCGTCGCTCGGCTGGGATTTCGGCGGCGAGGGTTCGCGCGTCATGATGCTGGTCTACAATCTCGACGATGTGAGCAGCCTCTATAATCGTTTTGGCGGCGTCGCCGGCTCCGCCTATGTCATCGCCGGCGTCGGCTTCAATGTGCTGAAGAACAACAATGTGCTGCTCGTGCCGATCCGTACCGGCGTCGGCGCCCGTCTCGGCGTCAATCTCGGCTACCTCAAGCTCACCCAGCGCGCGACCTGGAATCCGTTCTGACCGGCATGATCGCGCCACTGCGATTGGAGCTGTGATCCCACGGTCCGAGCTTTGCCGCGGCATACTCTTGCCGTGGCGCCGGATTTCCGTCATGCGAAGATGGCAAAGTCGACCTTTGGCGGTTGCCATGCACAACGGATAGTCATCTTGGTCCAGTCGATCCTGTTCTTTGTCCTCGGCTTTCTCTGCGCGGGCTTTCTGGCGCTGATGATTGCCCCGGCCGTGTGGCGGCGGGCGGTGGCGCTGACGCGCAAGCGCGTCGAGGGCTCGATGCCGTTGACGCTTGCCGAGATCCAGGCGGACAAGGATCGCATTCGCGCCGAGTTCGCGGTTTCGGTGCGCCGGCTTGAAATGACCGTCAAATCATTGCGCGAGAAGGCCGCCGAGCAGCTGGTCGAGATCGGCCGCGACCGCGAAGCCCTGAAGGAATTGGCGGCCGAGCGGCAGGACAAGAACCGGGTCGTCGCCGATCTTACAACCAAGGGCGAGGAGCTTCGCAAGCGCGATGAGCAGCTGCAGCAGCTGTCGGAGCGGCTTGCGGAGACCGAGCGTGCGCTCGAAAAGCGCGGGCTCGAACTGCGGAAACTGGAGCACATGTATGACGACGCCAGTTTTTCATCCAGCAGCCGGCAGATCGAGCTGGTGGCGCGCGAATCCGAGCTGCAGAAGCTGGCAAGCGACATTTCGCTGCTGCGCGGCCAGCGCAAGGAGGCGGACAGGCGCAGCCAGGAATTGGCAGCCGAAAGCAAGGCTTTGCGGGACGCGCTGAAGGCCGAGAAGAAAAGAACTGGCGACCTGGAAAAGAAGGTCGAACGCCTGCTCGCCACGCTGGCCGATCGCGAGGACAGGCTGGAGCGCCGCGAGAAGGAACTGGTGCGCCTTCGCGAAAAGCCGAAAGGCGGTGAAAGGGCGCCTGCGGTGGGTCTTGCCGGCGTGCCAGGCAGTCAGGTCAATGTGGCCGCCAACGGCGACATCGAAAAGACAACCGCCAAGCTCGATGCCGACCGCGAGCGGCTGGAGGCCAGGCTGACGTCGCTGGCACGCGAGAACAGGCGGCTGAAGACGGATCTTGCTGCCGTCGAAACGTCGAAATCACAGGCCGGAGACGATACCGGCAGCGCCAGCGCCGCATTGCGCGAAGAGATGAATGATCTGGCGGCGCAAGTCGTGGCCTTGACGGCAAAGCTCGACGGGCCGGATTCGCCGATCGCCCGGGCGCTTGCAGTGCCTGAGGATACGCGGCCGGGGAGCGGCGGACGCAGCCTTGCCGATCGGGTGCGGGCGCTGCAGAAGGCCGCTTCGACCGACTGAGATTCCGAAGATCCAAGAGCAGGGCCCGACGGCTCTAAATTTAGGCTCCGGAAAAGTGATGCAGCGCGATGGCCGACGCGGCGGCGACGTTCAGGCTGTCGAAACCTTGCGCCATACCGATCCGCAGCGTCTGCAGGCGGGCAAGCAGGCTTTCCGGCAGGCCTTCGCCCTCGGTGCCGAGATAGAGCGCCAGCCGCTCGTTTCCCTTGGCATCGCGAATGTCGATCTGCCCGCGCGGCGACAAGGCGAATTGGCTGAAGCCTTGCCGGTCGAGCATTGCGGTGCAGCCGGCGGCGTCGGCAAAGCAGGCGAAGGGGACTTTCAAGGCCGCGCCCACCGAGACGCGGATTGCCTTGCGGTACAGCGGATCGCAGCAGGTCGGATCGAGAAGCACGGCATCCGCGCCAAAGGCGGCGGCATTGCGGAAGATCGAGCCCATATTGTCGTGATTGGCGATGCCGACCAGCACCGCGATCAGCGCGCGGGCGGGCAGTGCGCCGAGCAAGGCCTCAGCGGAGATGGCCGGACCTTTGCGGCCGATCGCCAATATGCCGCGATGCATGTGGAATCCGGCGATCCTGTCGATGATTTCGCCGGATGCGACATAGATCGGAAGCCCGGCAGGCGCTTTGCGCAGAACGTCATCGAGGCCAGCCAGCCGGTTTTCGAGTACCAGCACCGATTCTGCCTCGAAGCGCCGGGCGGCAAGCAGCGTGTCGAGCACCACCTTGCCTTCGGCGACGAAACGGCCTTGCCGGCCGGCAAGATCTCGCTCGCGGATGTCGAGATAGGCGGCGACGCGGGGATCCTGCGGGTCGTCTATGCGGATGGGGTGCATGGCTTCCTCGGCGGACCATGGCGCCGGCCGCGAATCGGGATTCGGTTTCGGAAGGCATGATGCCGGATCCGAAGCTCGGACCGTATCTCAGCGTCCAAATGGATGCACGTCGTTCGAACGGTCAAGCCCAATCAGGTGGTGCCGGGATCAGATTGGGCCTGCCTGCCTCTCAGCGACAGGGAAATCTTGATTCCCGCGGCACGGCTCGTCGGCCAAGCTGCTTCAATGCAGAATTTTCGATGGAACGAAGGAACCGCATGGGGCCATGCCGCGTCATAGAAGCGGGCTCCTGCTGCGGTCCTGGGAGGACATCGATGATCAGGCTCCTCCTCGTCTTTGCCGCCACGCTTGCCCTCGCATGCGGCGTGGCCCGCGCGGCCAAGCTCGATCCAGCCACCGTCAATCAGGCCCAATTCACTGTCGGCGAACCGAAAGGTGTCGATCCGACGCTGCTGAAGGCGCAGATCCTTCTGGATCGCGCCCGGTTCTCGCCGGGCCTGATCGACGGCCGCCTTTCCCAGAACTTCGCCAAGGCCGTTGCTGCGTTTCAGGCGGCAAACGGACTTCCGCCCGACGGCAAGCTCAGTCCACAGACCTGGAGCAAACTCATCGCAACCTCTGCCAAGCCGGTGCTGGTGACCTATGAGGTGATGCGCAAGGATGTGCGCGGACCTTTCACCAGGCGTATTCCGGCTCGCTTGGAGAGGATGGCCCGCTTGCGGCGGCTCGGCTACCGCAATGCGGTGGAGAGGTTGGCCGAGCGCTTCCACGTCAGCGAACAATTGCTGCGAATGCTCAATCCGGGCACTAGCCTCAGGAAACCAGGCAGGACCTTGGTGGTGCCTGATGTCGGTAGGGGCGATCCTCCCGCCGGCGTTGCCGCCATCGAGGTCGACAAGGGCGCTCGCCTGGTGCGTGTGCTCGACCGTGCCGGCAAATGGCTGGCGGTCTACCCCGCCTCGATTGGGAGCGAGGAGAAGCCGGCGCCAAGCGGCACGGCAGAGGTCAGGCGCGTGGTGCACAAGCCTACCTACCACTACGATCCGGACTTCGCTTTCAAGGGGGTCAAGACCAAGCGGCCCTTCACCATCGCTGCCGGGCCGAACAATCCCGTAGGATCGGTCTGGATCGATCTCTCTATCGAAAGCTACGGCATCCACGGCACGCCGGAACCGGGCAAGATCGGCACGACCTTTTCGCATGGCTGCATCCGCTTGACCAATTGGGATGCCGAAGACCTTGCCTCCATGGTGCGGCCAGGCACCAAAGTCGAGTTCAAGGACGAGATTGCGCAGGCCGCCGACGAGCGCGTCCAGTAGCAAGGCTGACTTGACAGCAATGCGGATTTGGCAGGGCGTTCTCCGCCCGGCCGCTCAGGTCCCGGCGCGACGCAACCGGTGAGCCATCTGCGACAGTTCACCTTCGCCGAAAATGCCGTCCAGCATGTGCAGCAATTCGCGCACCGCTTCGGATTTGCAGGAATAATAGATCATTTGCCGATCGCGGCGGGTCTCGACAAGGTCGGAAGCCCTGAGCTTGGCCAGATGCTGTGACAGGGCGGATTGGCTGAGCGACACCTTCTCGGCTATGGCGCCGACCGACATCTCGCCCTCGGCCAGATAGCTCATGATCAACAAACGTTTTTCGTTGCCCATCAGCGTCAGAAACGCAGCCGCGGTTCCGGCGTTGGCGACTAGCTTGTTCGAGACCATAGATCCCCCATACGTTCTTGCTCATCCGCCGCTATGGGGGCAATAGCGTCGAATTCCATAGACTTTCCCTATAGATGCACGCCAGCGATTCAGCGTCACTCGCAAAGGTAGAACATTTCGCTCAAATCTCAAGGCTTGCTTTCCATGCAAGCCGATTAACTGTGCGGCTGTGATTAATTTGCCGATCGGGCAGCCTTTGCCATGTCGACCAGGACAGGCTTGAGGTCGCGTGCCGTTCTCAGCGGCTCGGGGAAGAAAACCCGACAGACATTGTCGCCCGATACGAGATCCATCCCGTCGGCGTCGAACCCGGTGACGATCCAGCCGTCACTCTCGGCCCCGCCGAAATGACTTGCGTAGAGGGCAATCGCATCGAGATGGTCGGCGTTCATGTGGTCGAGTGCCGATTGCTCGCCGGCGGCAAGCTCGTCGACGATCGCTCCCGTCGCGACCAGATCGGTGCGGTCGAGCAGATAGGCCTTGCCGAAGCCGCCGTTCAGGCTGGCGCGCTCCGGTTCGAGCCGGAAGATCGAGAAGTCGCCGAGCCCGGCATAGAGTTTTGCCTTGGGATTGCGGTTGAGGTAGCGCCGCTCGGCGCAGGCGTGTTCGTTCGATCCGCGTTCGAGCCGCACGGCGCGGCAGACGAGCGTCAATCGCGGATGCGCCAGCGGATCGCCCCTGCCGGGTTCGCCGACGAGCAACGAGCAGCGCGGGTCGGCAAGGATGGCGCCGGTATGGGCGGACAGCATCGACACCAGGATCAATGGCGTGCCGTCGATGTCGGTGGCGACGCCGACCCGGCTGGCCAGCGGCGAACCGGTTCCTGGCTCGAGCACCGCCAGCGCGCCGAAACGGGCGCTGCGGATCAGCGTCTTTGCCAGCCTGATCGCCTCGGCGTCGGTCGCGCGGATCACGTCTTTCCTGGGTTCGTCCAAGGCATCACCGTCGCTTTCATTTCGGCGCCATGCGGATGGCGCCGTCGAGGCGAATGGTCTCGCCGTTGAGCATCTGGTTCTCGATGATGTGCAAGGCAAGTGCGGCATATTCCGAAGGCTCGCCCAAACGGGAAGGGAAGGGCACCGCGGCGCCGAGCGAATCCTGCACCTCCTGCGGCATGCCGGCCATCATCGGCGTCCTGAAGATGCCGGGCGCGATGGTGCAGACGCGAATGCCGGAGCGGGCAAGATCGCGCGCCACTGGCAGCGTCATGCCGACGACGCCGGCCTTGGACGCGGAATAGGCCGCCTGGCCGATCTGGCCGTCATAGGCAGCGACCGATGCCGTGTTGACGATGACGCCGCGCTCGCCGCCCTGCAGCGGTTCGAGCCTGGCGGTCCGGTCGGCGACCAGGCGGATCATGTTGAAGGTGCCGATCAGATTGACCTCGATCACCTTGCGGTATTGATCGAGCGGATGCGGTCCGTCCTTGCCGATCGTCTTCATGCCGATAACGATGCCGGCGCAATTGACCAGGATGCGCGGCTCGCCGAGCGTCTCTGCCACTTCCGCGACTGCGGCGGCACCGCTCTCGACGTCGCTCACATCGCATCGGACGGCGATGCCGCCGATGTCGGCAGCCACCTTGGCCGCGCGCTCGATACCAAGATCGAGGACGGCAACCCTGGCGCCGCCGGCGGCAAGAGCGCGCGCCGTCGCCTCGCCAAGGCCGGAGCCGCCACCGGTGACGATCGCAATCTGGCCGTTCGGGTTCATCTCGACGTCCTCCTCCGTACCCAGACTATGCCGCCAAGCCACCGTGCGACAGCACTGGCATGGTCACGCCATCGCGGCGATGTGCGCGGCAATCCTTGCCTGGTCGGCATGGCAAACCTCGCCCGCCAGCCTCGCCACCGCGCCCGGCACGATCTCGTGCGCCAAAAGCCGGTCGGGGTCGACCGGACGCGGCATGGAGATCTGCCCGCGCGGCAGCCTCCTGAAGCCGAGCGGGCCGTAGTAGGGTTCGTCGCCGACCAGCATCACGGCCAGTGCGCCAGCCTTGGCAGCGGCTTCCAGCGCGATTGCCACCAGCCGGCGGCCGATGCCGAGATTTTTGAAGGCCGGCCGCACAGCGAGCGGCCCGAGCATCAGCGCGCGGCCGGCACCGGCGGCGATGCGCGTCATCCGTACCGAGGCGACGACGATTGCGCCATCGACGGCCACGAAGGACAAAGCGCGTTCGTGCGGGCCACCTTGGCGGATCTTGTAGGCGGCAAGCACGAAACGGCCCGGCCCGAAGGCCTCGTCGTTGATGGCTTCGATTTCAGGATCATGCGCCGGAGTTTCCGGCAGGTATTTCACGTCGGCAAGGCTCATGGTCTTTGCGTTCCGGTATACGAGGAAAGGTTTGCTGCAAGCGGCAGCGTTCGCCAGTCAGCGCTTCATCAAGCGCGGGCGCTCTTTCGTCGTCGGTCGAACCGGATCACGGCAAAGTCGAACATGCGGATTGTCCGCTAGCACCAATTTTCAGCCGCCGCAATCGGCAGGCGCACCCGACACGCATTCGACGACGCAGCCGTTGACGATCTGTTCAGCGTCGGGGATTTCCACGGCGCCGCTTGGTGCCCTACATCAAGCAGGAAGACGAAAGGATATTGCATGGGATTGCTAGTCGAAGGCCAATGGCAGGACCACTGGTACGATACCGGGGAGAGCGGCGGCAAGTTCGTGCGGGCGCAGTCGCAGTGGCGCGACTGGGTGACCCGCGACGGCACGCCGGCCGAAGGGCGAAAACGCGGCTTCCAGGCCGAGCCCGGCCGCTATCACCTCTATGTCTCGCTCGCCTGCCCGTGGGCGCATCGGACGCTGATCTTTCGCGTGCTCAAGAAACTCGAGGATGTGATTTCCATCTCGGTCGTCCATCATTTCATGGGCGCCGACGGCTGGACGTTCCTGGCCGAGGACGACGCCACCGGCGACACGCTCTACGGCCTTGATTTCCTGCACCAGATCTACACCAGGGCCGATCCCGGCTATTCGGGCCGGGTCACCGTTCCGGTGCTGTGGGACAAACGCGAGCAGACCATCGTTTCCAACGAATCCTCCGAGATCATCCGCATGCTCAATTCGGCCTTCGACGAATGGGGCGATGCGAAGCTCGATTTCTATCCGCAGCCGCTGCGCGGCGAGATCGATGCGATCAACGCGCTGGTCTATCCCGCGGTCAACAATGGCGTTTACCGTGCCGGCTTCGCCACCACGCAGGCAGCCTACGAGGAGGCATTCGGTGAATTGTTTTCGGCGCTCGACATGCTGGAGGACCGTCTGTCAAGGCAGCGCTATCTCGTCGGCGGCCGCATTACCGAGGCCGATTGGCGGCTGTTCACGACACTGGTCCGCTTCGACCCGGTCTATGTCGGCCATTTCAAGTGCAATCTGCGTCGCATCGCCGACTATCCGAACCTGTCGAATTACCTGCGCGACCTCTACCAGGTGCCGGGCGTCGCCGGCACGGTGAATTTGCACCACATCAAGTCGCATTATTACCGCAGCCACGAGACGATCAATCCGACGCGCATCGTGCCGGTCGGGCCGGAGCTGGACTACGCCGTGCCGCACGACCGGGACAGGTTCAGGAAGGCGGCGTGAAATCAGCGATCTAGCGGAAGGTCTCGGCGTCGATCCGGGTCCGTCTGGCAAGTTCAGCTTTCAGCATCGTGTTTCCAAACCGATTGGAGTAGCCGGCGATATTCAAGACGAAAACCAAAATACTGGCGAAGAGAAGGATGCCAATCCAAGCTACGGGAGGAATACTGCCATAATTCTCCTGGCCTCCTCCTCTCGATCCAAATGTAATCAAAATTTGCACCGCGGCAATCAAACAAGCTGCCAATGTCGAGAATGAAACTATTTTCCAATACTCATTACGATTAAACAAGCGGACGTTATTCCTGATGAATTTTGAATAAGTGAACATCGTCGCCGCTATATTGATTGCATATCCGGATGCCTTGGCCAAACCCTCCGGCGGTGAGGGAACAAGCGCAAACAATACCGCGAAGGCGATAGTTACAACGATGGTCGTAAGGATGTAATAGCCGACATACGGCCAAATATTTACGGATTTCACTCGATCAATATTCACGATCCCGCCCCGAGAAGATTTGCCTTAAATACAAAATAGAATTTTTCAAATGCCAAAGGCAAGCTACCAGTATGCCGACACAGGTTGACCCCCAAAAATCTCGGCAATCCGCCGCAGCGTGGCCGGCGTCGTTCCCTCCGGCAAGCGGTCAAGCGGGAAGAAGCCGGCTTCGGCGATCTCGCGATCGGGCAGTTTCGGTGCTGTCTGGTTGAACTCCTCGACCAGATAGAGGCCGACATGGTCGCGGCGGCTGGCGCGGCGGTTGAAATGCAGCGATTTCAGCACCGGCGGTCCGGTCAGCGCGATGTTGCCTTCCTCGAAGACTTCGCGTGTCAGCGCTTCGATCATCGTCTCGCCCAACTCGACGCCACCGCCGGGCAGGTGCCAGCCAGGAACATAGGTGTGGCGGATGAGGAAGACGGAATTGGAGGCGCGGTCGTGGATCAAGCCGCGCACGCCGAGCGTCATCGGCCGCCGCAGCACGAAGTACAGGTGAAACAGCCGTGCTCTGACGCCTGGCCATCCGGTCTGGCGCAGGGCTTGCTCCGGATCCGGCGCCGTCATCGTCCGCGAAACCGTGAGTGGAAAGCGGGGCGCGCCTCGCCTATGAAGAAAAGATGTTCAGGCTCGCGCATATTTCCGATGTCCATCTGGGGCCGCTTCCCGATGTAACCTATCGCGATCTCGCCTCCAAGCGCGTGGTCGGTTACGTCAACTGGCAGCGCAACCGCCGTCGCCACATGCACGACGCCGTCATCGACACCATCGTCGCCGACATGAAGGCCAGCGGGCCGGACCATCTCGCCATCACCGGCGACCTGGTCAATCTGGCGCTCGACGGTGAGATCGAGATGGCCAAGCACTGGCTGGAGACGCTGGGCTCACCCAACGACGTATCGGTGGTGCCGGGAAACCATGATGCCTATGTGCCGGGCGCCTTCGACAAGACCTGCCGGTCGTGGGCGGCGTGGATGACCGGCGACGGCGTCAGTACGCCGGTCGATCGCAACACTTTTCCCTATCTGCGGGTACGCGGCGATGTTGCGTTGATCGGCGTCTCGACGGCGCGCGCCACGGCTCCCTTCATGGCCAACGGCTTCTTTCTCGAAGGCCAGGCGGAACGGCTGCGCGACATGCTCGACGCCACGGGCAAGCGCGGCCTGTTCCGGGTGATCATGATCCACCACCCGCCGTTGCGCGGTGCCGTTTCGCAGAACAAACGCCTGTTCGGCATCTCGCGCTTCCACAAGGTTCTTCACCGGCACGGCGCCGAGCTTGTGCTGCACGGCCATTCGCATGTGCCGTCGCTGTTCTTCATCGGCGCCCGCAAGACAAAAATCCCGGTGGTCGGGGTCGCCGCCGCCGGGCAGGCCCCCGGCAGTTCGCATGCGCCGGCGCAATACAATCTGCTCGATATCGACGGTGAAAAGGACAATTGGCGGATCAGGCTGACGCGCCGCGGCCTGACCGGGCCGGCATTGCCGCCCAGCGACCTGCAGACGCTGGAGCTTGGCGTCGAGGCCGAGGCGTCGATGGCTAGAGCAATTCCAGGAAAAGTGTGAAACGGTTTTCCGTCCGGAATTGCGTCAAAACAAAGAGCTTTAGAAACTGATTTTCATCGCGACGATGCGGTCCCAGAACAGCACGAGCGAAATCGCCAGGCCGACCAGGGCGCCGGCGGCGATCAGGCCGAGGCCCGAGAAGAACGCCGACCAGCCGTTGGCGCGCGCAGCGATCCGCAGCGGCGGCTCGGCCTCCGCCACCAGGGCGCGTTTCAGGCCGGCGACGGCCTGCTCGATGCCGCCTTCCATCATTCTCTGGCGTTCGACGACTCGCTCGGCGACATAGCGCGTCACCTGGTCGGCAACGACCTTCATGTCGGTCGATTCGGCGAGCACGACGCGGCCGATGCGCGTATCCTTGAGAAAGCGGTAGGTGCGGCGGTCGCGTCCCATGGCGACATGGCTGACGGCGTCGATCCACAGCCGTGGCTGCAGGCCGGACGAGACGGCGAAGTCGAAACTGTCCATGTCGCTGGGTACGTCGCCGAACACCGGCGCGAGTTCGGCGGCAAGCAGATCAAGCCGCATGCGATGCGCTTCGCGCATGTCGACGACGACGTCATCGCGGTCGGCGAAGGCGTTCTTGACGTCGCGAATGGCATCGGACAGCTTTCGCGACTGATCGATCTGGGTGATGTTCTCGCCTGCGTCCTTCATCGGCGTTGCCTCGCGGGTTTGGTTAACACCGAATTAACACAGCCGCCGGCAAAATGCACTTGCGAGATCGATGGGCGAGCAAGGGTTCGCTGGATGAGCACCAGCGCCGCCGCCGTGCCTGCGCGAGGACCGATCAGCTCGCCGCAGCGGCGAATCCCGGGCGAAGCCGCCTGTTGCGGCGCCGCATATTGCGACGGACGGCCTCGACGACCAGGCCGGGCGCTTCCTCGACCAGCATATGGCCGGCTTCCAGCACGTGGTGCAGATGAAAATGCTTCGGCACGCCCTCCGCCTGGCTGACGGGCAGCATCGCGTCGTCGGTTCCCCAAACCACCATGATTGGCATATTCAACGTTTCAAGCCGCTCGTTCGGGATGACGCCTTGCCGATCATCCCTGGTCATGGCGGCTGCGAGCTCGACAAGTGTGCGTAACTGGCCGGGACGCTGGCGCATCTCGTCGAGGAATTCGACCCTATGCTGCGGCGGCCGGCTTTGCGGTCCCGACAAGGCGGCAAGACAGGCGCGGATTTCATCCGCGCCGGCAGCGGCGGCGTAGGGACGCAGCAGCGGACCATTGATTTCAGGACCGAAACCACCCGGCGCCAAAAGCGTCAGCGAGGCAATCTTTTCCGGCTCGCTCAATGCCATCAAGACGGCCACGGCGCCGCCCATCGAATGGCCGACCAGATGGGCCCGCTTTATTCCGCGAGCGGAAAGATCGGCAAGGACGGCACTGGCAGCGACCCTGGCCGGACCGCCTCCGGGAAAATCGCGCGACAAGCCGTGACCCGGCAGATCATAGGCCAAGGTCCGCGCGCGGGGCGCCAGGGACGCGGCCACGTCGCGCCAGTCGTCGTGGCAGCCACCGAAACCATGCAGGAAGGCAATCGTTGTCGGGCCGGTGCCCCGTTCGGCAGCGTAAAGGGATGGGGTCATGCAAACTTTGTGGCTTGGTGCCGGATCAGTCAGGATGCCGGGATCGGTCTTACGCGAGGATCAATCTTTACGGGGGATCAGTCTTATGCGGAGATCAGTCTTATGTGGGGATCAGCCGGGCCGGTTCAATGATGTCTGAATTGCGCTTTGGCCGTGCGGATGGCCAGTAAAATTTTCGCGATAAGCTGATGTCGTTCACGCGCCGGGAGACGTCAGCTGGCGCCGCCAAGGCCGGCGGCGCGCAGGGCCTCCACCAGCCGGTTGGTCAGATCGGCGGGATATCTTCGCTCGACGAAGGTTGCGCGCGGATCGGCTGCGAATTTCGGGAATTTGGTGGTCAGTTCCTGCAGCAGCCTGCTCACCAGCTTCTCGCGGCCGGCAGCCTTGGCGCCGATCAGCCGCGCCGCCAGATAATGCGATTTCATTTCCGTCGTTCGCAAGCCGTCGCTGGCAAGCGTGGCCTTGTTCATGTCGCCCATCATGAATTCTCCGGCGAACAGCCCGTAATCCCACCATGTCGGATGGGCGCTGGCGATATCCACGGCGTGAGCAAGGATCGGGGTGCCCTCGCTGTACCTGCCGGCGAAAACCAGCCCGTAGCCATAGGCGGCGGCCATTGCGAGATCGTAGGGATTGAGCTCATAGGCCTTGCGCATCCAGCGGATCGATTCCGCGGAATCGCCCATGCGCGAATTGAGATAACCAAGGGCGCGGTGCGCGTAGGGGCTGGTCGGGCCCATCTGGATGGCGCGATGGGCAAACGTCATCGCTTTGTCGATCGTCGCGTCGGCGGGGTAGGGATAGTGGTCGGTGACCGCTTCGAGATGCAAGGACGCGAGTTCCGAATAGACGAGCGACGACTTCGCCTCCCGGTTGGCAAGATCTTCGAGGCAGCGGTAGGCGGCTTCGTGCGTCTGGGCATTCTGGTCGAGATAATATTTGCCGTTGAGCACCAGACACGCCGTCAGCCCGGTCTGGATGCCGCTCTGCTCGATGTAGTTGTAGATCGTGCCCGAGGCGGGAAGAGCCGAGCTCAAAATGCCGGAGATCTGGTCCTCGATGGCGGTGTTCGCGCTGTCGCCGGCGGTCAGGTTGCGTGAGAGCAGCACGCGGCCGGTCGCCACGCTTTGCAGCTCGAGCATGATGTCGCCGCTGCGCGGCCCGGGCAGGACGTCGAATACGAAGCTGGCGGCGTCGGTCACTGGATCGGGCGGGCTGTCGGCGTCACGGCCGATGAAATTGATGGTATCGAAGCCGCTAAGGCCGGCGCGCAGCGATGCGGCGACACGGCGAGCCACATCGCTGTCGGCCTTGATGGCGATGTAGACCTGGGGGAGGGTTTCAACCGGAGGCGCTGCTATGCTGCCGGTCGCCACCGCGGTCTCGACCGCCGTGTCGCCGCCGGTCAGCAATACCACGCTGCCCTGGCGAAGGATCAGCACACCCAGCATGAGGATGACCAGCGCGATCGCCAGCCAGAAGAACTGCAAATGGCGCTGCAGCGAAGGTGCAGCAGGGGCCACGGCTGGAACGCTCAGCAATGCAGCCGGATGTGCCCGGTTGCGGGCATCCTGTGGCGATCCGGGCGGGGCCGTCGCCGCCGCCTCCTCTGTCGCCGGCTGCGGCTTGCCCTCTGCCTCGGCCTCCGCCGGCAAGCGAATGGCGTTGAGTTCGTAGGATGGAACATAGCCGCCGCGCGGAATAGCGATGCGGACCGGTTCGGCAACGCCCTCGTTGGCGAAATACTGCTGTAGCAGGTCGCGCAGCCTGCCGGCCTGCACCCGCACCACCGCATCGGTCGACGGGTCGAAATCGCCGTCCTTGCCGAAGACGTCCATCGCTATGGAGAAGCCCTTGAGCCTATCGGCTTCGCCTGCCTGCTCGCGCTCGACCAGGTAGCGGAGCAGCTTGCGCGCGCGCTCGGATCGTCCGAACGTTTCGCTGGCAAGCAATCGCTCCAACGTTTCGCGCACTGCGGGGGCGGCAGGCGTGGTATGCTGCAAGTGTCGATCCCTTCGAATTCGGCACAGGTTGAGGTACGATCATATAGCGCTGGCGCCGCCATACAAGCATCTGCTTATGGTGCGATAGCGTACCCACCGGATAAAATTCCGGTGGGCTGATGGCGCGAGCCCGGCAGTCCCGGCTAGCCGCCCTTCCGGCCGACGATGCGGTTGGCCGCCGAAACCACGGCTTCGAGCGAGGCGGCGACGATGTTGGTGTTGATGCCGGCGCCGAACAGCTTGCCGCCCGGATGTTCCATCTCGACATAGGAAATGGCCGAGGCATTCGAGCCGCGCTGCATGGAATGCTCGGAATAATCGAGCACCGACATCGGCACCCCGACATGACGCGACAGCGCATCGACGAAGCCGTCGATCGGGCCGGTGCCGGTGCCGGATATGGTCACCTCCTTGCCTTTGTCGAGGATCACCGCTTCAACCACGCGCCGGCCCTTGACCTCGGTGTCGGGGTAGGTGTGGTGGTCGAGGAACTTCAGCCGCGCCCCGGGCTGGTCGACATAGGTGTCGAGAAAGCGCTCGTAGATGCGCCTGGCCGGCACCTCCTTGCCTTCGGCATCGGTGATCGCCTGGATGGCCTGGCTAAACTCGATCTGCAGGTTGCGCGGCAGGTTGAGGCCGTAATCCGCGTGCAGCACATAGGCGATGCCGCCCTTGCCGGACTGCGAGTTGATGCGGATGATGGCTTCATAGCTGCGGCCGACATCGGCCGGGTCGATCGGCAGGTAAGGCACCTCCCAGTGCGGCGTGTTGGCCTTGCGCAGCGCCTTCATGCCCTTGTTGATAGCGTCCTGGTGCGAGCCGGAAAAGGCGGTGTAGACGAGCTCGCCGACATAGGGATGGCGCTCGGGGATCTTCAGCTGGTTGGAGTATTCGTAGACGTCCTTCATGCGGTTGATGTCGGAGCAGTCGAGCCCGGGATCGACGCCTTGCGTGTACATGTTGAGCGCCAGCGTGACGATGTCGACATTGCCGGTGCGCTCGCCATTGCCGAACAGCGTGCCTTCGACGCGGTCGGCGCCCGCCATCAGGCCGAGCTCGGTGGTGGCGATGCCGGTGCCGCGGTCATTGTGCGGATGCAGCGAGATCAACAGGTTCTCGCGGTTGTC
Source organism: Mesorhizobium sp. M1329 (assembly GCF_040318035.1). NCBI lineage: Bacteria > Pseudomonadati > Pseudomonadota > Alphaproteobacteria > Hyphomicrobiales > Phyllobacteriaceae > Mesorhizobium > Mesorhizobium sp. M1329. The sequence goes on from NZ_JAMYLN010000004.1 coordinate 156,584, forward strand.
GAGATTGCGGCACATCCATTCGATGCGGTCGGCATAGATGTTGGGCGTCGACATCTCGACCGTCGAGGGCAGGTTGATGATCAGCTTGTTTTCCGCTGTCGGCCTGACGATCTCGGTGACGGCGTTGCAGATCTCCAGCGCCACTTCGAGCTCGGTGCCGGTAAAGCTTTCCGGCGAATATTCGAAACGGTAGCCGCCGCCGGCCTTGGCCGCCATGTCGGTGATCATCTTGGCCGCATCGGTGGCGATGCGCTTGATGCCGGCGACGTCCTTCTCGAAGACGACGCGGCGCTGCAGCTCGCTGGTCGAATTGTAGAAATGGACGATCGGGTTGGTGGCGCCCCTCAGCGCCTCGAAAGTGCGGGTGATCAGTTCCGGCCGGCACTGCACCAGCACCTGCAGCGAGACATCGGCGGGCACGTTGCCCTGTTCGATGCACCAGCGGGCGAAATCGAAGTCGGTCTGCGAGGCCGACGGGAAGCCGATCTCGATTTCCTTGAAGCCCATGTCGAGCAGCAGGGCGAACATGCGCGCCTTGCGTTCCTGGCCCATAGGATCGATCAGCGCCTGGTTGCCGTCGCGCAGGTCGACCGAGCACCAGATCGGCGCCTTGTCGATCACTTTCGAGGGCCAGGTGCGATCGGCAAGGCCGACGGTCGGATAGGGCTGGTATTTGCGGGCGGCGTCCGGCATGCCCCTCGCGGGCTTGACGGTTTCCTCTACATTCAGACGGATATCTTCTCGTGCGTTCATCGTCTTTTCTCCCGGCGGCTCGCGGATCCAGCTTCAGGCGGATTGGTGGCGAGCAGCGCCTTTACCAGAATTTCGTTCGCTTGATGTGACGTGCCAATTTTGTAGACTGGCCAAGGAGCGTGCGCGTGAGCGGCGAATTCGACCGCCGGGCGCTCCTTCAGCGAACCCGGCGATCGCCGATAAGGCCGAGAAGCAGCAGGGTGGAGGCAAGCGCGCGAACGGTCTGGCCGGCAATGCCGGTCGGACGGGACGCAAAAGAGGTGGCTCGCGGGCTCATGGCGGATTTCATACAGGAGCGGGCAAAGCGAGGCAAGTGGGAGCATATTCGGAGTAGGCACCGGCGGCGAAACCGCCGATCTCCTCCCTTGCGGGGGAGATGGCCGGCAGGCCAGAGGGGGGTGCTGTCCCGCCGACCTGTCAGCTCACCGTAGCCACGCCCTTTGGATTTTCCGGCTCGTAGGGCTTCCTAAGCCGGACGTTGGCGATCCTACACACCCCCCTCTGTCCTGCCGGACATCTCCCCCGCAAGGGGGGAGATTGGATGTCGCCTTGGTTTTCGCCAACATTCAAAGTTGAGGGCTGGGCAACTTTGTTCTTGCTTTGTGCCGGCAGCTATGCTACTAATCTCGGTATGGTGCTAATTGGCTCCAACGACCCGCCGTCGAGGCGGGTTTTTTATTTCACGGTTTGGCGTCACCTTTCGCGGACCCAACCGCTCACCTGATCCAGTTGCTCTTCCCCGAGCCCGGCAAATGCGCCAGAGTCGATTGTCGGCGGGGGTGCGATGGCTCGCCGCCGGGAGGGATCGTCCATGAACTTCGTGTTCTTCTCGCCGCATTTTCCAGCCAACGGCGCCGATTTCTGCGACCGGCTGAAGAAGGCCGGCGCCACTGTGCTCGGCATTGGCGACGCGCCGTTCGATGCGCTGGACGGCAAATTGAAGGCAGCCCTTTCGGAATATTACCGCATCGACGACATGGAGGAGTACGAGCCGGTGTTCCGTGCGATCGGCCATTTCATCCACAAATGGGGCCGCGTCGACCGGTTCGAATCGCTCAACGAGCATTGGCTGGAGCTGGAAGCCAATATCCGCACCGACTTCAACATCTTCGGCACCAAGCTCGACTTCGTGAAGAATTTGAAACGCAAGAGCCGCATGCGGGCGTTCTTCCGCAAGAGCGGCGTCGAAACCATCGCGCAACGCAAATGCTCCGACCGCGCCGGCGCCATGACCTTCATCCGCCGCGTCGGCTATCCCGTGGTGGTGAAGCCGGATTCCGGCTCCGGCGCCTCGAACACCTTCAAAATCTCCAATGCCGGCGAACTCGACAGGTTCTTCAGGGACAAGCCGGAAGGCGTCAGCTTCGTCATGGAGCAATTCATCGAAGGGCTGGTGGTGACCTATGACGGGCTGGTCAACCGCGACGGCGAGGTGGTGCTGGCCGCCAGCCACCGCTACGACCAGAGCGTCATGGAGGTGGTCAACCGCGACCGCCATATGAGCTATGTCTGTTTTCCCGAGATCAGCCCGGCGGTCGAGGAGGCCGGCAGGAAAATCCTCAAGGCGTTCGACGTGCGCGAGCGGTTCTTCCACATCGAGCTGTTCGAAACCAGGGACGACCGGGTCATCGCGCTGGAGGTCAACATGCGGCCGCCTGGCGCCTGGATGACCGATGCCATCAATTACACCTTCGATATCGATGTCTATGCCGCCTGGGCCGACATGGTGGTCAAGGACGCCGCCGGCGGCCCTTACAGGGGCAAGTATTTCACCGCCTATGCCAGCCGCAAGCGGCACCTCAACTATGTGCACAGCCATGCCGACGTGCTAGCCGCCCATGGCGACATGATCGTCCATCATCACGCCATCGAGGAGGTTTTCAGCCGCGCCATGGGAAACTACGCCTATCAGCTGCGCTCCACGGACCCGAAGGCGCTGCGCCGGGCGGTCGACTACATCCATGCGGAAAAGGCGTGAGGCGATGGACGTTTCCTACCACAAGGGTTTTGGCCGCAACCTCGGCCGCGACATGGAATACAAGCGCTACGGCCATGCCGGCCGACCCGTGGTTGTGTTCCCGACTTCGCAAGGGCGGTTCTACCAGTTCGAGGATTCCGGCGCCGTCTCGGCTCTCGCCGAGTTCGTCGACACCGGTCGCATCCAGCTGTTCACGCTGGACGGCATCGATGCGGAATCCTTCTTCGACCGCCACGCCGAGCCGGCCCATCGCATCGCCCGGCATGAAGCGTATTTCCGCTATGTGCGCGAGGAGGCGCTGCCGGAACTCCTGTCTGTCGCAGCCGAGGCCAATGGCGGGCGTACGCTGAAGCCGCTATTTTGCGGCTGCTCGATGGGCGGCTATCATTCGTCGAATTTCGTCTTCCGCTTTCCGGAACTGGCCAGCGGGGTCATCGCGCTGTCGGGGGTCTACTCGACCCACGATTTCTTCGGCAGCGCGCTCGACGGACAGATTTTCTTCAACTCGCCGCTCGACTACCTGCCGGGTATCGTCGATCCGGGGCTGCTTGTCAGGCTGAAGGCGCTGCGGCTGATCTTCTGCTGCGGGCAAGGTGCCTGGGAGGAACGGATGCTGGCCGATACGCAGGCGCTGGAACAGATCCTGCGTGACAAGTCGATCCCGGCCTGGGTCGACTATTGGGGCGGCGATGTCGCCCATGACTGGCCGTGGTGGCACAAGCAACTGGTGTATTTCTTCGCCCGCTGGCTGGACGACGATCTGATGCACCGGCTGGATTAGGTCACCTGGAGGAAGGAAATGACCACGCCCGATGCCATCCGCCGCTTTGTCGAAGCCACCAATGCCGGCGACACCAAAGCTTTCCTCGAGACGTTCACCGCCGATGCCTTTCTGAGCGACTGGGGCAGGTCGTTCCGGGGCCGCGACCAGATTGCGCGCTGGAACCAGTCGGACAATATCGGCGTGCAGTCCAAACTTAGCATCATTCGTATCGAACCGGCGGGCGATACCTACAAGGTCCGCATCGCGGTCACAGGCAACGGCTTCAACGGCGAGGGCGACATGGCTTTCACGCTGGACGGCGACCGCATCTCCAGCCTGGTGATCAGCTGACGCGCTGCCCGGCCGGTCTTACTCCCGCAGGCTTCTCGCCACCAGCCGCGCCACGCTTGGGCCGACCAGAAGCACGATCAGGAAGCGTGCCGATTGCAGCGCCATGACGAAGGAGATGTCGACATGCTGCGCGGCGGCGGCGATGATGGCGACGCTGTCCATGCCGCCGGGGCTGGTCGCCAGATAGGCGGTCAGCGGATCGATGCCGAGCAGGCGGCTGATCAGGAAGGCGAGGCCGCCGCAAAAGACGATCAGGGCAATGATCGAGCCGACGATCTGCGGCAGCGCGCGGGCCGCGTGGCGCAAAATGGCCCTGGTGAAATTCAGGCCGATGCTCCAGCCGATCATCGTATAGCTCAAGGCGAGCAGCCAGGGTGGCAACTGCATGGTCACGCCGAGCCCGAGATGGATCACGGTGCCGAAAATGAAGGTGCCGAGGAAAAACGGCGACGGCAGCCGGAAAAGCTTTCCGGCGAGGCCGCCGACCAGCGCCACGCCGAATGTTGCGGCCAAGCCTTGCGGGTCGACCGGTGGGAACCAGACGATGGCCGGCACCTCGATGCCTGAGGTGTCGACCCACAGCTTGGCCACCAAGGCTGCCGTCATCGAGACGCAGATGACGCGCAGATATAGCATGAAGGCGACGAGGCGCTGGTCGGCGCCGAAGGCACCGGCCATCAGCACCATGGCGGTGGCGGCGCCCGGCGACGAGCCCCAGACCGCCGTGGTGCCGGGCAGGATGCGCCAGCGGCTGATCAGCCAGCCAAGCAGGCTGGATGCCGCGACCGTCGCCATCACAACGCCGAGGAACAGCGGCCATTCCCTGTAGAAGACGGGAAAGATATCGGCCGAGATCGAACTGGCGACCAGGCAGCCGACGACCGCCTGGGCTGAGCCGAACAGAACCCGCGGCACGCGCACCGTGGCGCCGTTGGTGCCGGCAGCGATGGCCGCCAGCATCGGTCCGATCAAGAGCGCGGCGGGCAGGGCGGCGAGTTCCAGCGCGCCGGCAAACAGCACCGAGACCACCACCAGGACCGGCCACTGCCAAGCCTTGTGGATCCGCGCCAGATGCTCGATGGCCGGCGGGTTCGGGGAAGAATCCATAAATCGGCTCTTAGACCGGTCGCGGAAAAATGCGAACCCTTTTTGGGAGGAAAAGGGCTTGGGTGGTAATACGCTGAACCTTGGAGATTAGCTGAGACATCCATCCCTTCGTCATCCTGGGGCGGAGCAAGGAGCGAAGCGACGCGGCGCAGACCCCAGGATCCATGCCGTGACAACTGTGGCACGCGAAGGCGGATCAGAATCGAGTGCTTCTTGGCACCGACAGCACGTCCTTTACCAACCGAGTAGGCACCGCTGCGGATGCAAGCGCCATTCTGAACCGCTGCATTCTTCGGCTGATGTAACGGCATGGATCCCAGGGTCTGCGCGACGTCGCTTCGCTCCTGCTCCGCCCTGGGATGACGAAGGCGCGGTGGCAACTCGGCTAATCGCTAGCGAAACCGGATCCCCTATCCTCATCCTCAGCTCACCTTGCTCTCCGGTAACCCGAACCCGCCAACAGGATGCGTCTCCACCTGGAACTCGAAGCCGGCGATGATCGGCCGTGCCTTGGCGATTGCCGCCTGGACTTCGGGCAGCTGCAGCGAAGCCTTGTGGCTTTCGGCGTCGGTCCACACTTCGGTCACCCAGATCGCGTCGGCATCGGCCGGGTCGGTGGCGATGATGTAGTTCAGGCAGCCGGGCATGGCGCCGGTGCTGGCGAGCAGGATATCCATCATTGCGTCACGCTGGCCGCGCATCGCCCGCATCTTGCCGATCAGTCCGTACATTCGCTTTGCTCCGTTGAGATGACGCAACCAGGAGTATGCAGTTCGCCGTCTACGGCATCAACTGCCCGCCATTGACCTCGATCACCTGGCCGATGATGTAGCCGCTCAGCAGATCGGAGGAGAGGAACAGATAGGCGCCGACGCAGTCCTCGGCGGTGCCGGCGCGGCCCTGCGGGATGGTGGCGATCATGCCTCTCATCTGGTCGTCGGTCGAGTAGCGCTCGTGGAAAGGCGTCGCGATCGTGCCGGGCGCTACCGCGTTAACGCGGATGTTGAAACTGATCAGCTCCTTGGCCATGCCGCGCGTGATGTTGGAGACGAAGGCCTTGGCCGAGCCGTAAAGGCCGGCGCCGCCACCGGCGCCGTTGCGCGCGGCGATCGAGGAGGTGTTGACGATGAAGCCGCCCTGCCGCTTCAGCCATGGGATCGCCTTGCGCGAAGCTGTCAGCACCGAACGCGCGTTGAGGTCCATCACCGCGTCGTAATGCGCCTCGGTCTGCTCGGCATAGGGCACGCGGCCGAGCATGCCGCCGGCATTGTTGACGAGGCCGTCGAGCCGGCCGAAATGTTGCGCACTGTCCTCGACGACGCGCTCGACATCGGCGGGGACCGAGAAATCGCCCTGGACGAGGAACACGTCACCGCCACCGTTGCGAATGGTCGCGGCCAGGTTTTCGGCAGCCGTACGGCTCGAATTATAGTGCAGCGCGACGCGGCATTTCTGCGCGGCATAGGCAAGTGCAAGCGCCGCGCCGATGCCGGTCGAGGCGCCGGTGACCAGGACCGCCTTTCCGGCAAGGTCGGGGATGACCAGAGAGGGGCTGACAAGGGTGGTGGTGGCTGGCACGTCTATTCCTCCGGGGGGACTCTGCCTACTCTTCGTAGGCCCTCGCAGTCCTCGCGTTCAAGTCCGTAAAAGCCTATGGCCTGAGATAGGCGTAGCCCTGGCGTTGCAATTCGGCGAGCTTGACGACGCCGCCCCGGTCGGCTGCATGGAAGCCGTCGAGCAGGTCGGCCAGGCCGATATCCATGCCGTGCATGGTGTTGGCGCAAGCGTGCGGGCTGAGCCCATCCTGGACAAGGCCGGCGAACCGCCCGGAAATGGCAGCCGATATGCCTTTCGACTTGAAGGCGGCAAGTGCCGGGCCGTGCACGACAAGCGCGATGTCGACCTTGCCGTCGGTGCCTTCGAAGTGGTTCTTGATGTTGCCGAGCACGAAATTGACCTTGTCGAGGTCGCTGAGGTGATAGGCGACCTTTTGCCTTTCCTCTTCGGCAGCCGCCGGCTTGACTTCACTAGCTGCAGCCTTGGTGGGGCGCAGCCCGAAAAGCCCGGCGGCCCCGGCAAGACCGACGCGGAAAATATCGCGGCGTCGCATGGCTTCATCTCCCATTTGGCCGGCCCGCGCAAATTGCGTGGCCTCGGCCTCGATCCTAGCATAAATTGACGCCACGTCTTGTCGGGGCAGGGGGAGCCAGCATGATATCAAGGACCATTGTGGGCGCCGGGCTTGGGGTTGCCTTGCTTGCCGCCGTCGCCGGTGCTGCTTTCGCCGACGACACGCTCAAACTCACCGAGCTCAGCCCCGACGGCAAGGACGCCTGCTTCGGCCGCGTCTACGACGCCGCGCATCTCAAGTCGCATCCGCACCAGAAGGTGGCGCGCATCTTCTTTTATTACGGCCGCGATCCGGTCAGCCGGCCAAACGAGGAGCCAAGCACTGGCATCGATTCCTCCTACAATGGCTTCATGGCGACGACGGTGCGCGGCGCCGAGGCGCCGGAATGGCTCGGCGGCTGGTGCAGCCATGAGTCGGAGGACGGCAAAACCGGTGCGATCCGCTGCGGCATGGACTGCGATCGCACCATGGCTTCGCTGAAGGTCGACGACAAAGGCCGGCTGATCGTCTCGGACGTGCAGCCCGACCTCTATCTCGACGCCGGATCGGAAGATGAGCTCGGCGAGGCGGAGTACGAACGGCAGGCGCTGGGCAAGGACGACAACAGCTTCGGGCTCGACCCGATGCCGGCCGCCACCTGCAAGGCCGAGTTCGCGCACATCGACCCGATCGACCCGGCCCTTGGCCCGCCATTGCGCGAGCGGCTGAAGCCGGACCGAGCCTTCTGCTACGGGCGTGACTACGATGCCGCGCATCTCGGCTCGCATCCCGATCAGCTGACCCAGACGATCCGGGTTTATCGCGGACCGGTCGAGCTGGCGTCTTTCGCCAAGGAGGGCGATCCGGCCAATTGGCCAAGCGGCGCCGATATCGCCGTTTCGGTTACCACGCGGCAGAAATCGGCCAAGGTCACGCAGGTCTACAACTGCCAGGGCGAGGGCGACCAATGGCGCTGCGCGGCGAGCACGAAGACGGGTGCTGCCTCCTGCGACATCGCGCAAAAGGAGGTCTTCCTTCGCCGCGGCGCCAACGGCACGATGATGCTGGCCAACCCGAACAGCGGCCTGCCGATCGTCGATCTGTGCTCGAAGGCGGCGGAAGGCGACACCAGCTCCGACGACAAGGTCTACCGGCTGGAGCCGATGCCGCAGGCCGCCTGCGGGCTGTAGCAACCGCAACGCTGGAGGGACAGTGCCCCCCTCTGTCCTGCCGGACATCTCCCCCACTTGGGGGGAGATCGGCCGTCACCGCCGCTTTCGCCAATCACCATCGTCGCAGGAGCGAGCGGCGCTCTGAAGCTGCCAATCTCCCCACTTGTGGGGGAGATGTCCGGCAGGACAGAGGGGGGCGCGAAGGATCACGACTGAGCGATTTTTCTCCGCGACGCCACCTCACGCGAACGGCACGGCCGTCGTGCCCTTGGGCAGTTTCGCCTCGTCGTCGGGCTCGACATGGATGATGACGCGGACGGAAGGGATCTCTGCCTGCAGCGCGTCCTCGATGCGGTCGCAGATGACGTGGCTGGCGCCGACCGACATGTCGGCGTCGACGACCAGATGAAACTCGATGAAGGTGGCGCGGCCGGCGATGCGCGTCTTCAAATCGTGGACCTCGAGCGCGCCCTTGCAATTGGCCGAGATGATGTCGCGGATGCGGATATGTTCCTGGGTGTCGACGGCGCGGTCCATCAGCCCGTTCATGGACGAGCCGATGACGTGCCAGCCCTGCCACAGAATGTTCAGCGCCACGATCACGGCAAGAGCCGGATCGAGAACCTGCCAGCCGGTCAGCACGGCGCCGACCAGGCCGATGAACACACCGACCGAGGTCGCCACATCGGTCATGATGTGCCTGCCGTCGGCGACGAGAGCCGGTGATTTTTCGCTTCGGCCGGTGCGGATCAGCGTCAAGGCCCAGACGGCGTTGATGACCGTTGCGACGCCGTTGACGGCAAGGCCGGTCCATGGCTGTTCCAGCGGGGCGCGATGCTGCCAGGACCACCAGACCTCATTGAGGATCAGCAAGGCGGCAAGCACGATCAGCACGCCTTCGAGGACGGCCGAGAAATACTCGGCCTTGTGGTGGCCGAACGGATGGTCCTGGTCGGCCGGCTTGTAGCTGACCTGGATCGCCCAATAGGCGGCTGCCGAGGCAATGACGTTGACGATCGATTCCAGCGCGTCCGAATATAGCGCAACCGAGCCGGTGACGTACCAGGCCACCAGCTTCAGGCCGAGCACGACGCAGGCGACAACGATCGACCAGAAGGCGAGGCTGGCGACCTTCTGCCTGGCGGCGGCCTTGATTTCTGCCGCGGTCACTGGGGAAAAGATCCCAACACTGAGCCCTCGAATTAAGCGGCCTTTTCCTTGGCCTTGCGCGGCAGGTGCGCGACGATGTTCTCGATGATGCGCATGCCGGCATTGTGGCCGAGCGTCATGATCGATTCCGGGTGAAACTGCACCGCAGCGATCGGCTCCTTGCGGTGCTCGAAGGCCATGATGATGCCGTCTTCGGTCTCGGCGGTGACGACAAAACCATCGGGCAGCCGCACCGGATCGGCGAAGATCGAATGGTAGCGGCCGACCGTCACCTCCTTGGGCAAGCCGGAGAAGATGATGCCCGGCTTCGACACGCGGATGCGCGACGGCTTGCCATGCATGGGGATGTGCAATTGCCGCAGCTCGCCGCCATAGGCTTCGGCCAGCGCCTGCAGCCCGAGGCAGACGCCGAAGATCGGCAGATCGCGCGCACGGGCCCGCTTGATGGTCGCGGCGCAGTCGAAATCCTTCGGCGTGCCGGGGCCGGGCGACAGCACGACCAGGTTTGGCTTCAGCCGGTCGAAGATCTCGTCCGGCACCGGTGTGCGCACCGTCGAGACATTGGCGCCGGTCTGGCGGAAATAGTTGGCGAGCGTATGGACGAAACTGTCCTCGTGGTCGACCAGGAGGATGTTGACGCCGTCGCCGACACGCGCGGTGCTGCGTTCGGTGCTGGCGGCATTGCCTAATTTGGCGTCGCGGATGGCGGAGAGCATGGCGGATGCCTTCAGTTCGGTTTCGGCTTCTTCTTCTTCGGGAATGCTGTCGAAGAGCAGCGTGGCGCCGGCGCGCACCTCAGCGATGCCGTCCTTGATGCGGATGGTGCGAAGCGTCAGGCCGGTGTTCATGTCACCATTGAAGTTGACCATGCCGATCGCCCCGCCATACCAGGCGCGCGGGCTCTTCTCGTTCTGCTCGATGAAGCGCATAGCCCATAATTTCGGCGCGCCGGTAACGGTGACGGCCCAGGCATGCGACAGGAAGGCGTCGAAAGCGTCCATGCCTTCGCGCAGCCGTCCCTCAATGTGGTCGACAGTGTGGATCAGGCGCGAATACATCTCGATCTGGCGGCGACCGATAACGCGCACCGAGCCCGGCTCGCAGACCCTCGACTTGTCGTTGCGGTCGACATCCGAGCACATGGTGAGTTCGGATTCGTCCTTCTTCGAATTGAGCAGCTTCAGGATCTGCTCGCTGTCGGAGATGGCATCGTCGCCACGTTTGATCGTGCCGGAGATCGGGCAGGTCTCGACGCGGCGGCCGTTGACGCGCACGAACATTTCCGGCGAGGCGCCGATCAGATATTCGCCCTCGCCGAGATTGATGAAGAAGGAATACGGCGAAGGGTTGATGCTCTTGAGCTTGCGGGAAATCTCGGAGGGCTGGGTTTCGCAGCGTTCGTAGAACATCTGCCCCGGCACCACTTCGAACAGGTCGCCACGCTCGAAGCTCTTCATCGCCTTGCGCACCAGCTTGGCATATTCGCCGGGCTCGTGGTCGCCGCGCGGCGGGATGCGGTCTGCGGTCCTGAACGGCTCGACGACTTCGTCGCGCGGCAGGCCTTCGGTCGAGAAGCCATCGCCAGAATAGTCGTAGCGGTCCGTCCAGGCCTTGGTCGAATAATGGTCGACGACGAGGATCTCGTCGGGCAGGAACAGGACGAGGTCGCGCTGGCTTGGCTTGCGCTCGAGCTTGTAGTCGACCGGATCGAACTGGAAGGCGAGGTCGTAGCCGAAGGCGCCATAGAGGCCGAGATTGGCGTCCTCCTCGGTCTTGAACAAGGCGGTGATGGCGCGCAGCACGGTGAAGACGGAGGGAACGCGGCTGCGTTCCTCTTCGGTGAAGATACGACCGGGCTTGGCGACCTCGAGGCGGATGAGTTTGTTGGACGTCTCGGCGATCGTGACATCGTCAAGGCCGGCAAGCACCGTGCCGATCACCGGTAAAAGCACCTCGCCGCGGCGGTTCAGCGCCTCGATGCGCATGGCGCGGCCGCGTGCCGAGATCACCACGGGCGGATCGATGATGGCGGTGTCCCAGCGCGTATAGCGGCCGGGATATTCGTAATTCGAGGAAAACACGGCGCCGCGGCGCGAATTCAGGCCATCGACATAGCCGTCGATCGCCCCTTCATATGGCCGGTCATGGCGCTGGCGGGTAATCGCCACGCCACCCGCGGTGACGAAGCGCTCGGCGCCATTCTCCAGAATTTTCGTCGTCATTGCCGTCTCCATCAGCGTCTTTGGGGCAACGGACCCGGGAATGGCTTGAAAAAACAAATGGCCGCCCGGACATTCCGCTGCGGCCACCCTCTATTGTCACGCGAACGCGTTCGAACAGGCCGCTGTCAGCGAGCCCACCACCAAATGGTCTTGATCGAACGCATATTCATGGCGAAATCCATAGCCGCGAAAAGCGGTGTGCGCAACAGGTTTGAAAGTCTGTGGGGTGGCTGCCGCTTTCGCAACCCATGGCACATGGCCAAGACCGGCAGTCCTGCCTAGACTCTGCATCACACAGCAAGAAGACGGGAAGACATCAAATGACCGAGCAGATCGACCGCGCACGGACGTTCCATTCCCTCCATGTCAAGGGAAACCCGATTGTCCTCTACAATGCCTGGGACCCAGGCTCAGCCAAGATCATCGAGAAAGCAGGGGCCAAGGCCATTGCCACCGGCAGCTGGCCCGTCGCGGCCGCTTTCGGATTCGCCGATGGCGAGAAAATCCCGTTGGAACTGGCGCTCGAAAACATCAAACGCATCGTTGCGGCGGTGGATGTGCCGGTAACCATGGACCTCGAGGGGGGTTACGGGGTCGCTCCGGAGGTTGTCGCCCGCAGCGTAGCGCTCGCCGTGCAGGCTGGGGCCGTGGGCTTTAATTTCGAGGATCAGATTGTCGGCGGCAGTGGGCTGCACGACGTCGCCATACAGGTGAGGCGGATCGAAGCCGCCGCAGCGGCGGTGAAGGCGTCGGGTATTCCGGCCTTCATTAACACCCGAACCGACATTTTCCTGAAGAATAAACCGAATGCGCACGACAAGGCTCTTCTCGATCAGGCGATCGAGCGGGCGCGCGCCTACGAAAGGGCCGGAGCTCATGGCTTCTTTGCGCCGGGGCTTGCCGATGAAGGCCTGATCGAGGCGCTCTGCGAGGCAACGGCATTGCCGGTCAACATCATTGCCCTGGCGCATGTGCCGCCACGCCAGAGGCTTGCCGAACTCGGCGTCGCCCGCGTGAGCCATGGTCCGGTGCCGTACCGGCAGATGGCCGAATGGCTGGAGGCTAAGGCGCGACAGGCGATTTCGGGCTAGCCTGGCAGGGTGCGTCAGTCCTCCAGCGTCCCCGACCTTGCATCGGCGCTCGTCCTGTCGCCGACCAGCTTCAAGAGGTCTTCGCCGGCGCGGATGATGCGCCGGGAACGCCGGGTCAGGATGAGGCCCGCCTGCGGCGCCAACACGTCCGTGCGGCCGTCGGGCTCACCGGGCGCGTGGACGATGGTGGCAAGTCGCGCACCCTTGGTGACGCGATCGCCCGGCTTCACGTCGAAGAGGATCGCGCCCGAGCGGGGCGCCGGCATCATCTCGATGTTTTCGATAGGTGCGACGAGCCCAACGAAGCTGCCAGGCGCGGACAGCGCCTGATCCCGGATGACGCCGCGCGCCACCAGCAGCCGGTAGAGCCCCTCGGCATCGGCGCCGGCCAAGGCGCCGTCGACATCGAGTATGCCGCGATATTCGACGGTGGTGGCGACGCGCCGGTCGAGGCGCGCCACGTCGGCGGGAACGTTTTGGTATGGCATGATCGAGGCGCCTTCGAAGGTGCCGTCGGGATCTTCGTCCCACAGCATCACCGCATCGACGCCCATGGCCGCCGCACAGTCCGCCATGGCCGGCCACAGGCTGGTGTGGACGTAGAGATAGGCGAGGCCTTCATCGTCGCAATGCAGGTCGAGCATGATGTCGTGGCCGATGGAGAGCTGCAGCAGCCGCGTCTTCAGCCGCTGGTCGACCGTGCAGTGCGTCGGCAGCAGCGTGAGGTCCGGCGCGGCGAGCCGCGGAAAGCCACGGTTGAAATTGGTGCGCGTGCCCAGATGGAAGCGGCCCTGATGGTCGCCGTAGAGATATTGCGCCCGGCCGATCGGATTGGCCCAGGGCACGATGGTCATATTGCCGCTGATGCGGCCTTCGGCTTCGGCCCTGCTGAGCATCGGCATCAGTGCATCGATGGCGACGACGCCCGGCAATTCGCCGGCATGAAGTGCCGCCTGCAGATAGGCGGAAGGCGCCGTCTTGTCTGTTCCGGTGAAGCGGAAGACGGGGAATTCGTAGGAAACGCCTTCGCTGTCGCCGGCGATGCGTTCGATGGATTTCTGCATGGGATGCCTCCGGGAGAAGAGGCGGAACACATGCCCTTTTGCCCCTGGGCTGTCGATTGGTCCAGCCGGCGCCGCTATGGGCGCACGACTCTACCCGGCGCTCACACCAGCGGCTTGAGTTCCTGGGCGATGGTCGGCAGAAGCTCCGAGACGTTCGGGTGGATGTGGACGGCGCGCGCCAGCGTGCTGACCGGCGCCTTGGCATACATCAGGTCGAGCACGCAGTGCACCGCTTCGTCGCCGCCCGGGCCGAGCACCGAACAGCCGAGGATCTCCCTGGTGTCGGCGTCGACCAGGATCTTCATGAAACCTTGCGTCTCACCTTTTTCGACGGCACGGCTGACACGGGTCATTGGCCGCTGGCCGACCAGGGCGCGGCGACCGGATTTCCTTACCGCGGCTTCGGTTATGCCGCAGCGGCCGAGTGGTGGGTCGATATAGAGCGCGTAGGCCTCGATGCGGTCGCTGACCTTGCGCGGATCGTTGTCGAGCAGGTTGGCGGCGACGATCTCGTAGTCGTTGTACGAGGTGTGGGTGAAGGCGCCCTTGCCGTTGCAGTCGCCCATTGCCCAGATGCCGGGCACGCTGGTGCGCAACTGGTCGTCGACGACGATGAAGCCGCGTTTGTCGACCTCGACGCCGGCTTTGTCGAGGCCGAGATCGTCGGTGTTTGGCGTGCGGCCGAGCGCCAGCAGCACATGCGAGCCGACCGCAGCTGCCTTGCCTGGCGAGAAGGTCACGGCGATTTCGTTGCCTCGCCTGGCGAAGCGGATGTCGTCGGCGCCGAGATGGACGGCAATGGCTTCGTTTTCGAGGATCGACAAAATGGCGTCCGAGACATCCTCGTCCTCGCGGCCGATCAGGCGCGGGCTTTTTTCGATGACTGTGACTTCGGAACCGAAGCGACGGAACATCTGCGCGAATTCGAGCGAGACATAGCTGCCGCCGACAACGATGAGATGGCGCGGCAGCACGTCGAGATCCATCATCGACGAGTTGGTGAGGTAGGATACGTCGTTGACACCGGGCAGGTCGGGCACCGAGGCGCGGCCACCGGTGTTGAGGAATATCCTTTCGGCGCTCAGCAGATCGTCGCCGACGCGCACCGTATTGGCGCTCACGAAACGCGCATGGCCGCGACAGAGCGTGCATTTGTCCATGCCGGCAATCCAGTCTTCGAGATTGCCGCGTGCGTCGTTGGAGACCTTGTCCTTGCGCGCCTTGATCGCCTTGTAGTTGACGCCGACGGGACCGGAGAGCGTCACCCCGTAATCCGCTGCGGAGCGGGCTAGATGCGCGGCATAGGCGCTTGCTACCATCGTTTTGGTCGGCGTGCAGCCGGTGTTGACGCAAGTGCCGCCGACCAGCTTTCGCTCGATCAGCGCCACGCTCATGCCGGCCGCATTCAGCCGGCCGGCGAGCGGTGGGCCGGCCTGCCCGGCACCGACGATGATGGCGTCGAATGTCTTTGCCGTCATGCCACCGCCGCCACGATCAGAAGCCCGCCGACGATCGCCACCGCGTCCTCGATGAAGGCGGCGGGCGGGTCCTTGCCGAAGGCGGTGGCCAGGCGTTTGCGCGCCTCGGCGCCGCCCAGCGTGCCGATCACCGCGCCGATGGCGCCGGCGATCAGGCCGCCGATGATGGCGCCACCGGTGGCGCCGATCACCGCGCCGGTGAAAGCGCCCAGGACGATGCGCGTGCCGAATTGCTGCGGCACCTTGCGGCTCGGCGTCGATGGCAGCTGGTCGGTGACCAGTTCGGCGATGGCCAGGATGGTGAAGATGACGACGGCGATCCAGTGGCCCATGAAGCTCGCCCAGGTGCCGGCGACTGGCAACCAGCCAAGCCAGGCGCCCCAGGTGACCGCGGCGGGCGCGGTCATGGCGCGAAGCCCGGCAACGATGCCAATCAGGAGTGCAAGAATGTACAGCATGATCGATCCCCTCGATGGCCGGCTTGGGACAGGTCCGAGAGGGCAAGCTACCATAGGTCGGGTATTTGACCAGAGGTGGTGTCGCCGCCGGCGCTTCCGTATTTTCACCACTTGTGCTTTGGCAAAGTTGAAACTGGAGTTGCGGCCATGATGGGGAGCGAACGCACGAAAATGGCGGCGGGTGAGTGGTATTGCTGCCTCGATCCGGAACTGGAGGCGCTGCGCATTACGGCGCGCGACGCGGTGTTCGAGCACAACAGCCTGCCACCCCGGCAGCGTGGCGATATCGGGCCTGGATTGCGGGCGCTGCTCGGCGCTGCGGGCGAGGGCGCCCGGATCGAAGCGCCGTTCCACTGCGCCTATGGCTTCAACATCTTTCTCGGCGACCGCGTCTTCCTCAATGCCGGCTGCACCATTCTCGACACGGCGCCGGTGCGCATCGGCAAGGGAACGCTGCTCGGCCCCAATGTGCAGATCTATTGCGCCGAGCACCACAAGGAGGCCGCCGGACGACGGGCAGGGCTGGAGATGGCCAGGCCGGTCGAGATCGGCGACAATGCCTGGATCGGCGGAAGTGCCATCGTCCTCGGCGGGGTCAGGATCGGCGATGGCGCTATCGTCGGCGCCGGTGCCGTGGTGACACGCGACGTCGCGGCGAACACCACGGTTGTCGGCAATCCGGCACGGATAATCAGGAACGGCTGAGCCGGATCAGCGTGAAGCGCCGCGTCTATCCAGATCGACACTCCTCGAGAATTCGCGCCGGTACTGCGCCGGCGAGGTTCTGAGGCGCGCCGCGAAATGCCGGCGCAGCGAGGTGGCGCTGCCGAAGCCGGCCTCGAAGGCAACCGTGTCCATCGATTTTTCAGTTGCTTCCAGCAGCCGCTGCGCCAGCTGGACGCGCTGGTCGGTCAGCCAGTCGCCGAAACTGGTGCCGATCGATTTCTGGAAACGGCGCGTGAACGTCCGGCGGGTGAGGCCGGCGTGACCGGCAACGCTGTCCAGACTGTGCGGCTCACCCAACGTTTTGCGCACCGTCTCGAGAGCCTGGGTAAAGCGGTCCGCATTGCCGGTCCTGGCGATGGGACGTTCGATGAATTGAGCCTGCCCGCCCTGCCTGTGGGGAGAAAGCACGATCTGCCGGGCAAGGCGAAGTGCCGCCTCCGCGCCGTAACGAGCCCGTACGACGTGCAGGCAGCAGTCGAGCCCGGCAGCGACGCCGGCGGATGTCACGACATCGCCATTGTCGATGTAGAGCACTTCCGGTTCGACGAGAATGTCGGGATAGAGTTCCTGCAGCTGATCCGCGTAGGCCCAGTGCGTCGCCGCTCGCCGCCCCGAGAGCAGTCCGGTCGCCGCGACAGCGAACGTTCCCAGGCACAGTCCGACGATCAGCGCGCCGCGCCGATGCGCGCTAAGCAACGCGTCTATCAAAGCCGCTGGAGGTGAGCTCCCGAGATCCTTCCAGCTTGGCACGATGACGATGTCGGCGTCATCGAGCGCGGAAAGCCCGTGCGGGACGCTGATGGTCAGCCCGGCATCGGTGCGGATCGGCCCGTCCTCAATCGCGCAGACCCGGAAGTCGAAGCGCGGCAGGCCGAGCGTCGTGCGATCCGCGCCGAACACGAGACACGGCACGGAGAGATGAAACGGGCTGATGCCATCGAAGGCGATAGCGGCAACGGCAGGCTCGGTCATGGCAACACCAACAGGAGTAACAACCAATTGTCCCAATTCTTTCGAATAATGTCAATTGGGACACTTTTTGCCATCCCGTGCCGAGCTTATCGTCCACCCATCAATGTCCAACGGGAAAGGAAAACCCCATGTCGCAACCAGCCAAAGGCAAAGCTCCACGCCGCGCCCTTATCGTCATCGATGTTCAAAATGACTATGACGGCGGCAACCTCGCCATCCAGCATCCGCCGTTCCGCGACAGCGTCGTCAATGTAGCGCGAGCGATGGATGCGGCCACCGAGGCAGGCGTCAAGGTGGTGGTCATCAAGCAGTTGGCGCCGGAAACCTCACCGGTCTTCGCCAAGGGCAGCCATGGCGCCGAGTTGCACCCGGAAATCGCCAGGCGAAACCGCGACCACTACATCGAAAAGAACTTGCCGAGCGCCTTCACCGGCACAGACCTCGAGGAGTGGCTGCGCGCCAACTCTATCGATACGATCACGGTCATTGGCTACATGACGCATAATTGCGATCTGTCGACGGTCATCCACGCCGTGCATATGGGCTTTGAGGTGGAGTTCCTGTCGGACGCAACGGGGTCATTGCCGTACGCCAACAGCGCCGGTTACGCTTCGGGGGAGGAAATCCATCGCGTGGTGACGATCGTCCTGCAGTCGCGCTTCGCGGCCGTTCTCAAGACCGCCGAGTGGATCGATTGCCTGAAGACCGGCGTGGTACCCCAGCACGACACACCCTATGCCTCCAACCAGCGCGCGCTGGCGCGAAGCGCGGCGTAGGGACGAGATCGTCGCGAAGACGCCAAAAAGGGCGCCGCAGCGTTGCGGCACCCTTTGCGGTTCGAGCGTTTGATTATCCCTAGAACAGGCCTTCGATCTGGCCCATTTCGTTCAGGAAGATCTTTTCCGAGGATGGCGCTTTGGGCAGGCCGGGCATGGTCATCACCTCGCCGCAGATGATGACGACGAAGCCGGCGCCGGCAGACAGCCTGACCTCGCGCACCGGCACGGTGTGGCCCGTCGGCGCGCCGCGCAGATTCGGATCGGTGGAGAAGGAATATTGCGTCTTGGCCATGCAGACCGGCAGATGACCGTAGCCGGCGTGCTCCCAGGCGTGGAGCTGGTCGCGCACCGACTTGTCGGCGATCGCTTCGGAACCGCGATAGATGCGCTGGACGATCGTGTTGATCTTCTCGAACAGCGGCATGGCGTCGGGATACAGCGGGGCAAATTGCGACGCGCCGGATTCGGCCAACGCCACGACTCTTTTGGCCAGTTCCTCGATGCCGGCCGATCCCTGAGCCCAGTGCTTGCACAGGATCGCCTCTTCGCCCATCGAGGCGACATAGTCCTTCATCGCCTGGATCTCTGCGTCGGTGTCGGAGTAGAAATGGTTGATGGCGACCACGGCCGGCACACCGAACTGGCGGATGTTCTCGATATGGCGGCCGAGATTGGCGCAGCCCTTCTTGACCGCCTCGACGTTCTCCTTGCCTAGGTCCTCCTTCTTGACGCCGCCATTCATCTTCATGGCGCGAACCGTGGCGACGATGACCGCCGCTGCCGGCCTAAGGCCGGCCTTGCGGCATTTGATGTCGAAGAACTTTTCGGCACCGAGATCGGCGCCGAAACCGGCTTCGGTGACGACGTAATCGGCAAGCTTCAGCGCCGTCGTGGTGGCAACGACGGAGTTACAGCCATGCGCGATGTTGGCGAAGGGGCCGCCATGCACGAAGGCCGGGTTGTTCTCCAGCGTCTGCACGAGATTGGGCTGCATGGCGTCCTTCAAGAGCACGGCCATGGCGCCATCGGCCTTGAGGTCGCGGGCATAGACGGCCGACTTGTCACGGCGATAGGCGACGATGATGTCGCCGAGGCGCTTTTCCAGGTCCTTCAGGTCGGTCGACAGGCACAGGATGGCCATGACTTCCGAGGCGACTGTGATGTCGAAACCGGCCTCGCGCGGGAAACCGTTGGCGACGCCGCCGAGCGAACAGATGATCTCGCGCAGCGACCGGTCGTTCATGTCCATGACGCGGCGCCAGACGACACGGCGGGTGTCGATGCCGAGCTCGTTGCCCCAATAGATGTGGTTGTCGATCAGCGCCGACAGCAAGTTATGCGCGGTGGTGATGGCATGGAAATCGCCGGTGAAGTGGAGGTTCATGTCCTCCATCGGCACGACCTGCGCGTAGCCGCCGCCGGCGGCACCGCCCTTGACGCCGAAATTCGGTCCGAGCGAAGCCTCGCGGATGCAGACGATGGCCTTCTTGCCGATGCGGTTGAGGCCATCGCCCAAGCCCACCGTCGTCGTCGTCTTGCCTTCGCCGGCCGGTGTCGGGTTGATGGCGGTGACGAGGATCAGCTTGCCGTCCTTGTTGCCCTTCACCGACTTGATGAACTCGGCCGAGATCTTGGCCTTGTCGTGGCCGTAGGGCAGAAGATGTTCGCTCGGAATGCCGATCTTCTGGCCGATCTCCTGGATCTGCTTCTTCCTGGCGCCGCGCGCGATCTCGATGTCGGACTTCACTTCGGCCATGACGGCTTCCCTCTGGATTGGACGGATTTGACTAGTGTGGTCGCAAGAACAGCCCGGCATTGCAGGCGCGAGCATGTTCTACCCCTGTCGCTGCCGCGGCGTCAACTTTCATGCAACTATGTTTCCTGCGAAGAAAATACCTCTGCCGCCGGCCGCTCTGCTACAGGTTCTTTTTTTGCGCCGGTTGCAGCGCCGTATAGAAGCCAGAGCAGGCGCGGTTCCGCCGTCTCAAAACAGCCGCCTAATACGCGAAAAGCGACAGAAGCAACGGCGCAAATTCACCAGCGCCGGCCGTGCGGAACGATCCGCTACTGCGTCAGCACGTTGCTGATCTCGACCATGTTCGAGCGCACCCTGAGTATGTAAAAGCCCATCGTCGTCAGATGTGTCGGCAACAGCCAGCCGTCCTCGCGGCCATTGGCGATGATGAAGGGCTGGATGCGCAGCGCCGAGACGAATTGCGCGTCCATCGTATCCCACAGGTTCTGCAGGTGCTTTTCCTTGATGACGTCCTCGAAGTCGGCCTGTGCGCCTTTCATCAGCCCGTAATAGGCATAGAGCTGGCCATAGGCGAACCAGAAGCGGTCGTCGGCGCGGGTGTCGAACCAGCCATTATTGTGGTTTTCGGCACGCTCCTTGAGGATCGCCGAGGTCGAACCGATATCGGACGAGATGCGGTCGATATACTGCTTGAGATTGTCGGCGCGGGCATCGAACGTCGCCTGGCAGGCTGCGAGGCGGGCGTTGAAGGAACGCAGCTTGCGCACTGCGTCGCGATAGTAGCTCGGCGTCGGCGTCTTGGGACCGAACGGGTTCAAGCCGAAGTACCAGGTTTCCTCATCAAACTGCAGATTGCCGCGGGCGTCCTGCAGGTCGGCGTCGATCTGCGAGGTGGTGCGGACGCGGCCGAGATTATCGGCAAGCTCGGTCGCCGTGCGCCGCACCGCCTGGTTGATGCCGCGCTGGAACGAAGCCTTGTTGTCCATGAACGGCGTGTGGTCCCAGTCGATGCCGAACAGGCCGAGCTTGTAGAGGATCATCGACGACACCCAGGCATTCTGGTTGACGTTGAAGTCGGTCAGGTCGGCCGCAACCTGGGCAATGGCTGAATTTCCGCAGGTCTTGGCCGTGTCGGTGCCGGCGCCGGCGGAAACCTGTTCACCGGCGGAGCTGTTGCGTTTTTCGAACGTGTATTTGTCGACGTAATTCGGGTCGAAATTGTTCCACCACTGGGTGGCGTAGAAGAAATTGACATAGAGGCCGATCAGCACGAGCACAGCCAGGCCGAGCACCGCCTTCAGTATCCAGCCGCGTTGCGTGTACCAGCGCCCCGCCCACAGGAACGGCCACAGGATCGCACCGACGACCAAGCCGATGCCGCGGCCAATCCACTGGAAAATCCGGGTGAAGAAACTCACGATCGGATCAAGCATGGCGATATCACCCCCTCAGTCAGTCAAGCCGTAGAGGCGTGTGCGAAACGCCACCTTGTCCTTCAGATATGTGGTTTTCAGAACGTCCACAACATGCGATCTCCAGGCGTCGCTGAAGCCTTCATAATCCCTGTAGAAGCCCGGCTTGTTGAAGACGTAACGCGAGACGAAGTCCTGCGGCACGAAGTCCGAGATCAGCTGGTTGGTCAGCCAGGCGTCGGGATGGTCCGGCTTGGCGCGGATGACCAGGAAGCGCTGCTGCGGGAACACGTCCTCGATCTTGAGATGGCCGAGCTGGGCGATCTCGCGCTTGGCGGCGTTGAGGAAGGGAAAATTGCCGTCCCTGGTAATCAGATCGGTATGGCCGTGGATCCAGGTCTGCAGCCAGACCTTGTCGACGTCGGTCAGATTGCGGTCGGGATCGGCGTCGCGGATCAGCGCGCGCACCACCATTTCGGCGCGATGCTCGAGATAACCGGAGGTTTCGATCCATGAGGCGCGCGGCAGCTCGATGCGGCCGGTCGAGGCGAGGAACTTGAATACCTTGTCGGCGTCGTGGATCGAAAGGTAACTCACCTGCCATGGTCGCGAGCGGCGGAAGCCCGGCGCCGCCGGGTCGCTGATCACCGTCGTCACGTCGGGATCGACAAACACATAGAGCCCGCCGAAATGGCTGGTCCAATAGGCGTTGTGGCGGAAGATCACCTGGTCCGGCACCAGCGCATTCTCGCGGATGTCGCCGCAGATCTTCGCCAGCTCGACCATGTGGGCCAGCATGGCGTTGTCGCGCCAGGCATCCGGCTCCTGCTTCAGCCGGTCGACCAGCTTGCCGAGTTCGGCGGCCTTGCCGAGCACGTCCTCCGCCGACAGCACCTTGAATTCGACCTGGTTGATCGACAGCAGGTCCTCGATGTCGTCGACCTTGGGAACCGAATCCTCGATCTCGCCGTAGATGACGTCCTTGATCGTCAGCGCATCGATGGCGCGCTGGTTCTTGGACATGAATTCGTACATCAGCAGCGAGGTGTTGGAAAAAGCCGTGTGCACCACCGGCAGGTCGATCTGCGACGGCGTCAGGATGATGAAGCGGCGGTTGACCTCGTTCGGATCGAGGTAGCTGTAGTCGCTGCATTCCTCGGCAACCTGCGGCGAAAAGCCGGTGCGGTCGATCTCGAAGCTTTTCAATTTGGTCGGCTTCAAGCCGAACGCGACCATCGCCTTGTTGTAGCGCTGGATCAGGTGCTGCTCGTCGATCGTCAGCAGCCGGCCGTAGATCAGCTCGTTGTCGCGTAGCAGATCGGGCTTCTTGGCGGGTTTCATTCTTCCTTCTCCCACAAGGGGAGAAGGGGGCGTCGGAGCACCTCACGCATTCCACAGCCCTTTCTTCTTCATCTCCTCGATCTCGCGGACGGCACGCTCCCGCAGGCGGGTGTCGCGGATCATCTTGGTCACCGCCGCATCGTCGGACTTGTCGGAGTAGCGGAATTCGGAATCCGCGTAGCGGTTGATCTCCTGCATGACCATATCCATCGAGAATGGCCCGCGCAGTTCCTCGATCATCGCTTTCTTGTCGTCGTAGCCCTTGTGCATGAACGCTTCCGGCTTTTCGAACCACTCGTCCGGCAATTCGATGTCCATGGCGCGCATCTTGATGGCATCGGTGACGTTCTTGATGGCGCGGCCGGTAAAACGCGGCTCGGCATCCTTGATCATGTGCAGATAAGTGCCGATGTCGGCCATCGTCTTTGGCGCGCCGTTCTCCTTCATGTAGCGCTCGTAGACCTTCATCAATCCATCTTCCTGCGGCTTCTCATGCTCCTCGTAAGCTTCCATCACGGCGCGCTGGATCTCTTGCGCCGCATAGAGCTTGTGGTCGCCGAGCGGGATCTTGTGGTTCTTGCCGGCGAGCAGGACGAAGATATCGATATAGTCGTCGCGGCTCTGCGGGCCGTCGACCAGCCAGCGGGCGCCGGCGCGCTGGCGCAGCGCGTCGTCGACGTTCTCGGGATAATTGGAGAACATGCCGAAGGAACAGTTGCCGCGCACCACGGTCGCCGCACCTCCAAACGCGTCCATAAGCACGCCGGTGATTTCCTGCTGGCCGGCCGAGGCACGGTCGTCTGAGCGGCGTGCGGCGACCTGGTCGATATCGTCGATGGTGCCGAAGCCGATGACGCGCGGGTTCAGCACGTTGTTTATGAACTGGCGGCAGTTCTGGCCCGACTTACCCTGATAGGACGAGATCTGGTCGACGCCGAAATTCTCGTAGGCGAAGGGATAGCCGGCGACCTGGCAATAACCATTGAGAAGGCCGGCGATCATCTGGATCAGCGTCGTCTTGCCGGTGCCGGGCGCGCCGTCGCCGATAAAAGTGAACAGGAAACCGCCGAGCTCGACGAACGGGTTTAGCTCGCGCTCGAAATCGTAGGCCATCAGCATCTTGGCGAGCTTGACCGACTGGTATTTGGCGATGTGGTTGCCGACGACCTCTTCCGGTTTTTTGAAGGTCATCACCAGCGGCTTTGCCCGCTTGCCCGGCGCGACGTCGAAACCGTCAAGGGTAAAATCGTCGACGTCGATGCGGATATGAGCGTTCTCGAACGGGCCGATGCCGTCGAAGCGGCCCTTTCGCGCCAACAGCCCGTCGATGGCGACGCGGGCGAAGGCGCGGGCGCGGGTCATCAGGTCGGCATCGTCCTTCGAACCTGCTATCGACCTGTCGAGCCCGGCTACGATCGACTTCACCGCATCCTGTGGCGTGTCGAACAGAAAGTCCGGCTCGGGCGTGTCGTTCGGCGCCTCGCCGTCGCTGTCGATCAGCTGGAACAGATAGGAGGCAAGGCTGAAGGCGGAGATGTAGGCAGAGGCCGACAGCAGCTTCTTGAAGGTGGCAGCTTCATCGCCTTCGAGCGGCGCGCGGACATTTTTCGCCTGCAGGCTTTCGAGGTCCGAGCCCTCGGCGAAGACATCCGATATGGCCAGCGCTATCGCCAGCCCGCGCCGGGCGCGAAACAACAGCGTGTGCTGCGGGATGGTCAGCAACTGGTCGTCGGAATGAACGGCGGCGACGGTTTTGGCGAGCTCGACCTCGCGCGTGCGGCGCACCGAGCCGACCGAGACGGTCGAGACGAAGCGGCGGTTGGTGCCGGCAAGCGCGGTGCCGGACTCGCGCGATGGGTCTTCCAGCACGACGATGCGGGTGATGAAACTTTGCGCAGTGGCACGGTGCTTTTCAATTGCCGCTTCCGGAATGGTGGTCAGGCCGGTGTCCATGGAGGATGCTCCGCGATTTGACGGTCAGACGTCGCTGATGACCTGCCCTTTGGACAGGATGTGGACCTTGTAGCCCCAAAAGATCTTCTGCGCCTCGCCGGCGGCATAGAGCGCCTGATAGGCCTCGTGCGGGATCAGCGCATGGTTCTCATAGCTCGACACGCCTTGCCGCGCGGCCTCGAGATCGTCGGTATTGATGAAGAATTCCTGCGTCGTCTTTTCGCTCGAAAACAGCCCCTTGCGGCCTGGCTTTTCGGCCTTGGAAAAGACCTCCTGGATGGTCCAGGTCAGCAGCCAGGCGTTTTCCGGCTTGCGGACCTTGGCCAGCACTTCGCTCACCGTCGAATTGTTGTCGGTAATCCCTGCAGAATAGAACGGGCCGAGCACGACGCGACGCAGCTGCTTGGGATGCAGCGGCTCGAAATCCTTGTCGAGGTTGACCGCGATGGTCGCCGGCGACAGCGCGTATGCAGAATTCTTCTCGGTGAAATCGTCGAAACGGTGGGCAAGCTCGGGATTGAGCAAGCCGTCGACCGGCAGCGGAATGTCGACCCTCTCATTAAGTTTGCCACTGGAGTCGACAAGCTGCCGGATCATATCGTCCGAGGAATCCTCGACCGTCACCATATAGACAAGCGGCAGGTTGGCGCTGCCGTCGAAGCAGGCCCAGTGGACCAGATAATAGGGCCGCAACGTCTTCGGATTGACCGACACCTTGACCGTCTGCGCCAGCGTGAACGGGCCGAAGGTGGTCTCGCTCTTGACGTCCTCGAGGTAAAGCCGCTCGGCCATCGACTTCTGCAGCGCTTCGGGGAATTCCTTGTGGCGCAGGATGAAGTCCGCCATTTCCTCGCGTAGCTCGTCGGCCAGCGGGAGATTGGCGAGGCGCGCATCGGCCTGGAGCCGGTCGTTTTCCAGCTCCAGCAGGTTCTGGAAGACCGGGAAACCGCTTTCGGCGCGCGAGATGCGGAACGTCTCAGTGAAGCCCAGCCGGTTGCGCCAGCACGAGAATGACTTGTCGAGCCGCGCAATATATTCGGCGACGACCTTGGCGACGATGCCGTGCCGGTAGAGCGGCGAGCGATCGTCGCGCATGAATACTTCGAGGCCGCCAAGTGCCGCCGCGATCGCCGAGAAATAGCGCGCCGCGGCTTCGTTTTCGGGGGTCATGGCGCCAGCCCTTGGGAGCAGTGCACGTGCAGCAATCACGACTGCACGTAATTTGCCGAATTGTGCTTCTTCATCACATCGTCGAAGCGCCGGGCGAAGGCATCGTCGGCGAGCTTCTTGCGGCGCTGGATGTCGGCGGTGGCGACCATGTTCTTCTCATGCATTTCAAGCAGATCGCCGATGTGCTTCTGCGAGGCGGCACCGATGCCGGCCATGGTCTCTTCGGCGGTGTTGTCGACCTGGCTGCCCAGCGTGTTGATCTTGTGGGCGACATCCTGCTGGGCGGCGGTCTTCAGCGAATCTTCCAGCGCCTTGTACAGAACGATGCGCTGCTCGGTATCGATGGTCAGCTTGTTGATCAGCGTCGATTGCGCCGCGATCTGGTTGTTGAGCGAATCGACGAAGGTCTGGAACATCGAGGTGTAACGCTCCAGCGTCTGGCTTTCGGCCAGCAATTCCTGCTCCTTGGCCTGCTTCTCGTTGTATTCCGTGGCCAGTTTCGAGCGTTCGCCTTCAAGCTGCGTGCGCTCCTTCTGGCTGGTCGAGGCGGCGATCTTGTTCTCGATGTCGAGCAGCATCGGGTTGAGTTCCTCGATGCGCTTCTGCACGGTCTCGAGATTGGACATGGTGGTCTTGCGGCGCTCGATCACCTGCGACAGGCTGGCCTCGGAGGTCTTGTAGCGGGTGTCGAGAACCTGCTTCTGCGCCTTGAGGATGCCGACGATCGTGTCGGATTTCGCCAGCAGCTCCTGCAAATTGCCGGCCAGCGACATGTTGCGGACGCGGTCGGTGCGCAGGCGCTGCTTGCGCTGGCTGGAGAAGACACCGACGAAATTTTCCCAACCGGTGTAGTTCTTCATGCTCTCGAATTCGGCGCCGAAGACGTTGGTGGCGTCCTCGAGGCCGATGATCAGGTCGGCGATATTGCCTTCCATCACCTTCTGCTGCTTCAGCACATCCTCGATGCGGGCATTCTCGATGTCGAAATTGGCGTCCCCGATCTTCTTGTCGGCGGTGGCGAGCGTTTCGAGCACGCTACCGGACTGCTCGATCTTGGTGCGCATGTCCTCCACGACCTGCTTGGTCTTGGCAATCTCGGCATCGAAATTCTGCAATGTCGCCATTGGGGCCTCCCGCTTCGGCATCGGTTTCGTTTCGCAAACCGCCGCGAATATATGTGCCGGGTTTGGCGAATGAAAGACGGAAGACATGGGATTACAGGAAAACAAAAGAATTTCAGGAGGCCGACCGCAGGATAGTCAGGCAATGATTACGGTGTAACTGCCGTCCGGTCAGACACCGCTTCAACCGTGCTCGGGAGCGACGCTCAGGGCTTGGGATCGGCTTTGAGGTAGGCGATGACGTTGGCGATGTCGTCGTCGCTGGTCAGGCCGGAGAAGGCCATTTTGTTGCCGGGGACCTTCTGCCGCGGCGCGCGCAGGTATTCGGCAAGGTTTGCTTCGTCCCAGACCAGGCCGGCAGCGCCCGCGTCCTTCATCCCCTGCGAGTAGCGGCTGAGGTAACTGTCCGCGGTCCCAGCGGTGCGGCCGACGACACCCAGCAGATGCGGGCCGACCTTGTCGCGGTCGCTCGTTGCCTCATGACAGGCCATGCATCTGTTGAAGACTTTCTTGCCGAGAGCGGCATCGCCGTCGGCATGCGCGGCAAGAGCGCCGACAAGGAGGAAACCAGCAGCAGACGAAATGGCTCGAAGCATGGGAACTCCCGACGGCTCTGGCCGCGGATCAAAATAGGCGGCACGCTTGGCAACGCCGCATGATGGCGGAAACGATTGCTGTTTCAAGCTGTTCGGCGTGCGCCAAGTCAAGGCCGGATGAAACAAATAGCGCTGGTCAGGTTTTGGTGAAGCCGATGAAATCGTCGGGCACGGCGCGGCCCATTTCCTCTTCCCAATGGCGGCGGCAGAGCGAGACATAGACATCCTTGCCGATCGCCACCTGTTCGCCCTGTTTCGCCACCTTGCCGTCGGCGCCGAGGCGCACCACCATCGTCGCCTTGCGGCCGCAACGGCAGATGGTGCGCACCTCGCGCAGGTCGTCGGCGATCGCCAGCAGGGCGCGCGAGCCGGAAAACAGCTTGCCTTGGAAATCGGTGCGCAGGCCGTAGCACATGACAGGGATGTTGAGCCGGTCGGCGATGCGGGCGAGTTGCCAGACTTGCTCCTCTTCTAGGAATTGCGCCTCGTCGACGAAGACGCAATGGACCGTGGCGTGGTCGTGATGCTCGGCGACCCGGGCAAACAGATCGTCGCCGTCCCGGAACATCTCGGCTTCCGTCTCCAGGCCGATGCGCGACGAGATCAGCCCGGTATCGCCCTTGCGGTAGTGGCCGGCTATGAACAGCATCGTCGTCATGCCGCGCTCGCGGTAATTGTACGAGGCCTGCAACAGCATCGTCGTCTTGCCGGCATTCATCGTCGCATAGTGGAAGTACAGCTTGGCCATGCCGTCCTTTTAAGCCGAGTTGCAACAAAGCTGGGAGGGGGAGAGCCTACATTCCACCGGGAAAAGGCGACTTCCATCCGGAAAGCGGCGGGCGTGTCGCTGATCGGCCAGCCTGCGCCGTTGTTCGTGATTGCCTTAGTGCTTGAAACCGCAGCAGAATGATGTTTGGCTGGCGTGACAAGGCGGAGATAAAACCGTCGCTTGGCTTCACCGAGAACTGAAATGGGAGAATTTTCATGTCGCGTATGAGTTCATTCGTCGCCGGCCTCGGCCTGGCGGCTTTTCTATCCACGACTGGGGCCTTCGCCGGCGATCCGGAAAGCTGCAAGACGGTGCGGCTGTCCGATGTCGGCTGGACCGACATCCAGGCGACTACCGGCATAGCCTCGGTGCTGCTCACGGCGCTCGGCTATGAGCCGCAGGTGATCCAGCTTTCGGTGCCGGTGACCTATGCATCCCTGAAGAACAAAGACCTCGACGTGTTCCTTGGAAACTGGATGCCGTCGATGACCAACGACATCAAGGACTATACCGCCGAAGGCTCGGTCGAGACCGTCAGCGAAAACCTCAGCGGTGCCGGCTACGGCATTGTCGTTCCGACCTATGTCGCCGATGCCGGTGTCAAGACGCTGACCGATCTCGGCAAGTTCAAGGACAAGTTCGACGGCAAGATCTACGGTATCGAGGCCGGCAATGACGGCAACCGCATCATCCTCGATATGATCAAGGATCCGAAGACCAATCTTGAAGGCTTCGAACTGGTCGAATCTTCCGAGGCCGGCATGCTCACCCAGGCCGAGCAGTCCATGAAGAACAATGAATGGATCGCCTTCCTCGGCTGGACGCCGCATCCGGTGATGGGCGCCATGAAGATCACCTATCTCGAGGGGATGGGAGATAGCGGCTTTGGCGCTGCCACCGTGCATACCAATGTGCGCAAGGGCTACATGAGCGAATGCCCCAATGCCGGCAAGTTCATCGCCAACCTGAAGTTCAACCTGGACATGGAAGGCGAGATGATGGACGCGATCCTGAAGGGCGGCGACGCCAATACGGTCGCGACCGACTGGCTGAAGAAGCACCCGGACGCGGTCGCTCCCTGGATCGCCGGCGTCACCACCTTCGACGGCGGCGATGCGGCGGCTGCGGTGAAAACGGCGCTCGGAAGCTGACCCGACCATCTGGCATGACGAGACAAGGGGCAGCCACGGTAGAAATGGCTGCCCTTTTTCATATCCTGTGACAAGATGACCGTCCGGCAAAGGACGGCGCCGGTAGAAGAGGGGCTAGATGGATCCGATCTCCAAATTCCTGGTCAGTTACAAGATTCCCATTGGGGCATGGGGGAAGGCGTTTTTCGGCTTTCTCACTGACAATTTCGACACCGTCTTCAGGGCTTTTTCCAACAGCCTCAACTTCCTGCTCGACGGCATCGTCGACGGGCTGCTGTTGCTGCCGCCGGTTCTGCTGATCGCCCTGATCGCTCTGCTCGCCTATTTCCTGCAGCGCTCGAAAGGCCTGGCTTTGGCGGTATTCATCGGATTGCTGTTCATCCTCAACCAGAACCTGTGGAAGCAGACGGTGGAGACGCTGGTGCTGGTGGTCGCTGCTGCCGCCGTCTCGATGGCCATCGGCGTGCCGCTCGGCATCTGGGCCGCGCATAAGCCGAAGGTGTATCGCGTCATGCTGCCGGTGCTCGACCTGATGCAGACGCTGCCGACCTTCGTCTACCTGATCCCGGTGCTGACCCTGTTCGGCCTCGGCAACGCACCCGGCCTGATCGTCACCATCATCTTCGTCATCCCGACCTCGGTTCGGCTCACCCATCTAGGCGTCACCTCGGTGCCGAAATCGATCGTCGAGGCGGGCGAAGCGTTCGGCGCCACCAAGCGCCAGCTGCTGTGGAAGGTCGAGCTGCCTTCGGCGCTGCCGACCATCATGGCCGGGCTGACCCAGTCGATCATGCTGTCGCTGTCGATGGTGGTGTTCGCCGCCCTGATCGGCGCCGGCGGGCTCGGTACGGAAATCAACCGGGCGCTCGGGTCGCGCAGGATCGACCTCGGGCTTGAGGCAGGGCTGGCGATCGTCGTGCTCGCCATCGTGCTCGACCGGATGACGCGCATCGGCGTGGGAGGCAAGAAATGACCGTCGCCGTCGATTTCAGGAATGTCGATATCGTCTTCGGCGCCGACCAGGCAGGCTCGCTGGCGCTGATCGACAGTGGTGCCACCCGAGCCGAGATCCTCGAACAGACCGGCAACGTACTGGGCTGCGCCGGCGCCAGCCTCACCGTGAACGAGGGCGAGATCTCGGTGCTGATGGGGCTTTCCGGCTCCGGCAAATCGACGCTGCTCAGAGCCGTCAACCGGCTGAACGTCGTCTCGCGCGGTCAGGTGCTGGTCAAGGACGGCGATGGTACGGTCGACGTCGTCACCTGCGACGAGGCGACGCTTCGGCGGCTGCGGCAGAAACAGGTGGCAATGGTGTTCCAGCAGTTCGGCCTGCTGCCGTGGCGCACGGTCGAGGAGAATGTCGGCCTCGGCCTCGAGCTCGCCGGGGTACCCGAAGCCGAGCGCAAGGAGCGGGTGAACAGGCAGCTGAAGCTGGTTCATCTCGACCAGTGGTCGAAAAAATACGCGCATGAGCTTTCCGGCGGCATGCAGCAGCGCGTCGGCCTGGCGCGCGCCTTTGCCACCGAGGCGCCGATCCTGTTGATGGACGAGCCGTTCTCGGCGCTCGATCCGCTGATCCGGACCAAGCTGCAGGACGAGCTGCTGCAGCTCCAGGCCGAGCTGAAGAAGACCATCATCTTCGTCAGCCACGACCTCGAGGAGGCGCTGAAGATCGGCACCCATATCACCATCATGGAAGGCGGGCGCATAGTGCAGACCGGTGCGCCGGAAGACATCGTGCTGCGGCCTGCCAACGACTATGTCCGCGACTTCATCGCCAATGTGAACCCGCTCTCGGTGTTGACCGCGTGGAACGTCATGCGCGACCGCCGCGACCTCGAGCACGGCGAGAACGGCTGGGTGTGGCTCGACCGGCGCAAGACGACGCGCTTCAAGATCGACGAGCATGGGCTGGTGGCGGCGGCCGAGCGCGACGGCAAGCCGGCGGTATGGGTGTCCTGCGCCGATGTCGAAGCCCAGCCGGAGGAGACTGCGCAGGTGTTCTGGGCCAATCCCGGCACCTCGCTGAAGACCGTGATGCTGGCCATGCATCGCTCGCAGACCGCACCGGTGGCGCTGTTCGACGGCCAGTCGCGCTTCGTCGGCGCTATCGGCGTCAGGGATGTGCTGAGCGCGGTGCTGCGAAGATAGCTTTTTTCCTTGGGGAGAGAACCAAGATCAAACGCCGGCTTAGCCCGATACCGCATGCTAAACCGCCAGCGGCAGGCGCAACTCCGTCATCAGGCCGCCATCGGGATGGTTGGACAGGCTGACTTCACCGCCGGCGGCGCGGGCGATGTTGCGGGCGATGGTCAAGCCGAGGCCGAGGCCGCCGGTCTGGCGGTTGCGCGATTGTTCCAGGCGCACGAACGAGCCGAACACGGCGTCGAGCTCGGCCTGCGGTATGCCCGGACCGTCGTCGCGGATCGCCAGCGTAATTGTCTTGCCTGATTGACGCAGGCTGAGATGCGCCCTCTTGCCATAGGTCACCGCGTTCTGGACGAGGTTGGTGACGCAGCGCCGGAGCGCGACCGGCCGGGCCACGCAGATCAGGCCGCGCGAGCGCGCGTCCTCATTGTCGAAGGAGACCTCGTCGAAGCCGTCGGCGATCGATTCCACCAGCGACCAGAAATCGATCCTCTCGCTCTTTTCCTCGGTCACCTCGAAAGTGGCGAAGTCGATGACCGAGCTGGCAATGCCTTCGATGTCGGCGAGGTCGTGCGCCAGTGCGGTGCGGACGGTCGAATTCCTAAGCAATTCGAGGCGCAGCCGCATCCTGGTCAGCGGCGTGCGCAGGTCGTGCGCCAGTGCGGCCGCAAGATGCTCGCGGTCCTCGACATAGGCGCGCAGCCTCGCCTGCATGGCATTGACCGCCTTTGCCGCGGTACGCACCTCGCGGCTGCCGCTCTCGGCGATCGGCGGGCTCTTCAGGTCCTCGCCGATCCGCTTCACCGCGGTCTCCATCATCCGGTAGGGCGCCGTCAGCCGGCGCAGCGACCAGATCGAGGAAGCCACCACCAGCCCGGCGATCAAGGCATAGAGCGGCAGGCTGTCGAAGCTCAGTATCGGCCCGGCCGGTGTGTTCGGCTCGGTGAAGTTCAGCCATTGGCCGTCGGCAAAGCGAAGCGAGGCGGTCAGCTTGTCGCTCTGGGCGAAATCGGCCGCCAGTACCAGCAGGTCGCGCTCGACCTGGCCGATATCGGGACCGGCGACCGTCCCACCGGGAGCGTCGGCTTCGTGCGTTGCCGGGTCGCGACGGACCCGCGCGTCGGTGATGCCGAACTTCGATAGCCGGCCGACCAATATGTCTTCCAATTCGGCCAGTTCGTCGTCGCCGGCTATCGAGGAAGTAACAGCGGGCGTGTTGGAAACGGTGAGCGCATAAGTGGCGTTGAACAGGCCGGAGGCCGTCGCCTTGCGCTGTTCCGGCGTAGCGTCATGCATCAGCTGTACCAGCGAGAAGGCGCGGTCGTTGAGCCGGTAGAGATCGACGACGTCATTGGCGGCGGCACGGTCGCGCGAAACGATGTAGAGGGTCGCGATCTGGCTGATCAACAGGCCGGCGATGACGATGAGCAGCACCCAGACTGGCAGCGTTTGCGGCAGGATGCGTCTCATTCGGAGGTCGTCTCAGGCAGAAACTGATAGCCGCCGCTGCGCACGGTCAGGATCAGCTTCGGCGTTTTCGGGTCGTCCTCCATCTTGCGCCGCAGCCGGCTGACCAGAATGTCGACGCTGCGGTCGAAGCTGTAGCCGCTGTCGCCGCCGGACAGCTCGATGAGCTGCTCGCGGCTCAGTACGCGCTGCGCGCTCTTGACGAAGGTCTGCAGGAGATTGAATTCGGCCATCGTCAGCTCGATCCTGACGTCGTCCGGCGCCATCAGCCGGCGGCGCGAACAGTCCATGGTCCAGCCGGCGAAACGGTAGACCTGGCGCGACGTGGGCCGTCGCGGCTCGGCAGCGCCGTTGCGCCTCAGTACGGCACGGATGCGTGCCAACAGCTCGCGCGGATCGAAGGGTTTCGGCACGTAGTCGTCGGCGCCCATCTCCAGGCCAACGACCCGGTCGGTAGTTTCGGTAACCGCGGTCAGCATGATGATCGGTGTCGAATAATTGGCGCGCAACTCGCGGCAGAGTTCCAGCCCGCTCTTGCCGGGCAGCATGACGTCCAGGACGATCAGGTCGACCTGGGCGCGGCGCAGGATGGTCTCCATCTCGGTGCCGTCGGCGGCGACTGATGTATGCAGCCCTCGCTTCTGGAAAAATTCCTGAAGCAGGTCGCGAATGCCCTTGTCGTCGTCGACGATCAGTATGTGGGGGTCGGATTTCACAGGGAACCTGTCATTTGTGGATCGCCCAAGCGGTGCTTCGGCCGTCAGCCAGACGATAGAATTCAGGCCATAAGTTGGCCAGTGAAGATCGGCAGCCCGATCCGGGCTGCCGAGAAACAATCCAGAAACAAAATTCTACAATCCGGAAAAACTGCCGAAAAAAATCAAGGTCATAAGTGGTCCCGTGGCGGTCAGGTCATCGGCTGCGACACGCGTTACGGGATTACGGATAGACCAATGCAAAGGTTCTCGATCAGTCTGATGGGTGCGTTGCTTTCCATTTCGCTCGTCACGGCCGCGGTTGAACAAGCCGATGCAAAACTGGCCGATGCAAAGGTGGCCAATGCAAAGGCGGCCGATGCAAAGGTGGCGACCACCCGCAGCGAGCGTTGCATCGATCTGAACCGCCAGTTTGACGAAGCCCTCGAAACCCATGCCGCGGCAACGCAGGTCACCGCGGCGAAAGCACTTCAGAGAAAGGGAAACCGGTTCTGCGCCAACAAGAAACAGGCACAGGGAATCCGGATGCTCGCAAATGCTTTGAAGCTGCTTGGTGTCACACCGATCGACCCGGTTCAGTGATGCTCAAACCGACCTGCACAAACAAGGAAATGAAACCATGAAAAAGTCCCTCCTCTCCGCTCTCGGTCTCGCCGTCGCGCTTGCTTTCTCGATGCCGGTCCTCGGCAACGCCGCTGCCACGACCGTTGCTCCCGCCGCCACGACGACAGCGGCTGCCCCGGCGAAGGCGCCGATGAAGAAGGTTGTCTCCAAGACGACCGCCAAGAAGGTCTGCAGGGTTACCAAGACGCACAAGTGCCCGGTTAAGCACACCGTCAAGAAGACCGCTCCCAAGGCTTGAACCACGCTTACCTAGAGCGGTTCATCGTTTCACGGAACGCCGAACCGCTGCATGTCTTTGTTTTTGCGCAATTCCGGACGAAAACCGTTTCACACTTTTCCTGGAATTGCCCTAGACTACAAGGCCGCTCCAGCCGCAATCTGGTTGGAGCGGCCTTCTGGTGTCGCATACGCATCCGATATCCCGCGTCGCATAACCCGGTCGCAATCCCGTCCCGCCGAGGCATCCGCATGAACGAGCGCGTCGAGCCCGTTTTGTTCGCGCCCAGGATTTTCCGTGGATTGGAGCTACATCGCCATCTGGCGGACCCGATTGCTGATTGTGCTCATCGGCTCGGTGTTGGTCGTGGCCTGGCTGGCCACCGCATGGAGGGAACGCCGGCCGCAGGCTGCCGGGCCTCGTCCCGATGCGCCGCCCGCCGCACCAAGGCGGCAAGTCCACGACCGTCGCATCTTCGGCCGCCAGGACCGTTGAACGCCAGGCGATAGCTCCCACATAGATTGCGAATGACCGCGCCGATCGTAATCCCTGCGCGGTTGAAAAATGGACGGCCGCTTTCGCACATGTCAAAATGAAAGCGAGTTGTCGCGCAGCTACCGGTCCCATGCCAGAAATCACGACAAAACCTCGCACCAAGGCCCAGCCGAAGGTCGAACGGCCGAAGCTCTACAAGGTCATCCTGGTCAATGACGATTTCACGCCGCGTGAGTTCGTGGTGACAGTGCTGAAGGGCGAATTCAAGCTGAGCGAAGACCAGGCGCATAGGATAATGATCACCGCGCACCGGCGCGGCGTCTGCGTTGTCGCCGTCTTCACCAGGGATGTCGCCGAGACCAAGGCGGCGCGGGCAACCGATGCCGGCAAGGCCAAGGGCTACCCGCTGATGTTCACGACGGAGCCGGAGGAGTAGGGCTCCTCCCTCGCCCCGTTTGGAGGGAGAGACGGGAACTACCGCCCTTCGCGGTACCACATCGAACCCATCGCCAGAAGCAGCAGGCCGAGGCCGAGGAAGCCGCCGAACAGCGGCACCCGCGAGACGGCCTTTAGCACGCTGTCGTCGGTGGTGCGCAGGCCGATCCAGTCATTGCCGGAGGCAGCGCCCGAGGAACGGACCGGAACGATTGAGGGTAGCGTAACCGTGCTGGTGAGATTGCCGAGTGCCGAGGCCGGCGCCAGCCGGCGAACGCTGCCGCCGGTTGCCTCAGCCGGTGGTTTCAGCCGGTTCTCGGTGGAGACCACATCGGTGAATTCCGGCGCGTTGACCGGTCCGACATGGGCCAATGCCGTCAGGTCGCCACTGCCGACCTGATAGAGACCGATTTCGCTGGTCTCGACGCTGCCGAGGAAGACGCCTGGTTCGGATTTCTCGAGCCTGACGATCAGTGCCTTGCCGGACGGCGTGATGACTTGAGCCGGGCCGGGGTCGTCGCTCATCGTCTGGCGGCGGATTTCCAGCACCATGCCGCGGCCGTCGGCGGTCAGCCGCTCTTCCTCGAGTTCGGGCTCCTTCATCAGCCAGTGGGCGATGCGCCGGTAGAGCTGGACGTGCGGGCCACCGCCCTCGAAGCCCCGCGCCCACAGCCAGCCCTGGTCGGACAGAAGCATGCCGACGCGGCCTTCGCCCTTGCGGTCGAGCAGTAGCAGCGGCCGGTTGTCGGCGCCCTTCATCACCACCTCGCCCTCGGGATTCTCGACGCCGATAGTGCGGAACCAGCGGCTCCAGTGCGGCGGCTCGGTCGCGGAGCCGTCGAGCCCGCGGGTTACCGGATGACGCTGGCCGGTATCGGTGAGCCGCGGATAGAAGGCCTTGTCGATGACCTCGCCGGTCGGCATTGCCGGCAGCGCCGACATCAGCGGCGTGCGGGCGATCGAGCTTTCGCCGGCATATTCGGGGCCTGCCGCGATCAGCAGCGCGCCGCCCTTTTCGACATATTCGGAGATGTAGTCGTAATAGAGGATCGGCAGCACGTCGCGGTGCTGATAGCGGTCGAAGATGATCAGGTCGAAATCCTTGATCTTCTCGACGAACAACTCGCGCGTCGGAAAGGCGATCAGCGACAATTCGTTGATCGGCGTACCGTCCTGCTTTTCCGGCGGGCGCAGGATGGTGAAGTGCACGAGGTCGACCGAAGCGTCGGATTTCAGCAAATTGCGCCAGGTGCGCTCGCCGGCATGCGGTTCGCCGGAAACAAGCAGCACGCGCAGATTTTCGCGGATGCCGTCGATCAGCGCGATGGCGCGGTTGTTGGTGTCGGTGAGTTCGCCCGGCTCGTGGTTGATGGCGAGTTCGACGATGTTGCGCCCGGCGCTGGGAATGGTCACCTGCAGCGGCATCGCCTGGCCGATGTTGGCGTGCTCGACCGATACCTGCTCGCCGTTGACCGATACGCGGACATCGACCGCGCCGGTTTCGTTGTTGGTGGCGATGACGCGATAGGTCATGTCGAGCGGCTTGCCGACGAGACCGAAGCGCGGCGCATTCTCGAAGCGGATGCGGCGGTCCTTCTCATGCTCGTTGCCGGTAATCAGCGCGTGCAGCGGGGCATTGAAGTCGGGTGCACCGGGCGGCGCGTCATGCACCTCGCCATCGGTGATCATGATGGCGCCGCCAATGCGCGACGGCGGTACGTCGCGGAAAGCGTTTTCGAGTGAGGAAAACAACCGCGTCTCGGTGCGCTCGTCGGCGGCTTCGGACTTGCCGGCTTCGACGACACGGACGTCGAACTGCTTGAAACGGCCGAGACGCTGCTGAAGCCCGGCCAATGCCGCGTCGGTCTGCTTGGTGCGGTCGCCGATATCCTGGCTCTGGCTGCGGTCGACGACGACGGCGACGATGCTTTTCAGCGGCTCGCGCTCTTCGTCGAGGAACACGGGATTGAGCAGCGCCGCAGCCAGGGCAATCAGGGCTGCCAGGCGGAAGACCGCGCCGCGCTGGCGAAACCAAAGGCCGACCAGCGCCAGCAGCAGCAGCGGGACCAGAACTACTGCGAACAGCGGCCAGGTGGTGAGCGGTTCGAAGGCGAGCGACCAGTTCATGGTCTATTGCCCCAGCCGTTCGAGCAGCACCGGGACGTGCACCTGGTCGGATTTGTAGTTGCCGGTCAGCATGTACATCATGATGTTGACGCCGGCGCGCAGGGCATAGATGCGCTGCATCGGATCCGACGGCACGGTCGGCAATAGCGGGTCGCCATTCTCGTCGACGGCCCAGGCGCCGGCGAAATCATTCGCGGTGATCATTATCGGGGAAACGCCGTCGCCGGTGCGCACCGGGCGGTTCTCGGTGTTGCTGGCTTCGAGCGATGCCTCGACCCAAAGCGGGCTGCCGGCAAAACGGCCGGGAAACTCCGGAAGGATGTAGAAGGATTTGGTCAGCACGTGGTCCGACGGCACCGGTTCCAGCGGTGGCACGTTGAGGTTGCCGAGGATGTCGCGCAGCCGCTCCGTCGCCGGGCTGGTCGAATCCGCACCAATGCCATTGGCGAACTGGTCGCGGGTGTCGAACAAGACCGTTCCGCCCTGCTGCATGTAGGCGTCGATGCGGGCGATGGCGGCCTCGCTCGGCATCGGGGCCGAGGGATCGATCGGCCAGTAGATCAGCGGATAGAAGGAAAGTTCGTCCTTCGAGATATCGACGCCGGCCGGTGCTCCGGGTTCGAGCGCGGTTTTTTCTATGAGGAAGCGGGTCAGGCCTTCGAGCCCGGCGCGGCTGATCGAATCGACACCCGGCTCGCCGGTCAGCACGTAGGCGATCCGGGTCTTTGAAATGTCCCCGATCGCCTCCGTATCTCCCGGTTTGGCGTCGTCGGCGCGCGCGACGTCCGCGTGGCCAATCAAGGCGCCGAGCGCAATCAGCAGGACGGCTGCCGTCGCCGCCGCGCTGGCACGGCGCGGCCGGCGCGACAACAGGCCGCCCATCCAGAATACGGCAAGCGTGTCGAGCACCATCAGCACCAGGGCGGCCGTGACAAGCGGACCTTTGAGGTTGCGCTGCTCGTCGAAAGCATACTGGATGGTGGTGACCGGCACCGTGATCTCAGGCCGGGCCAGCGGCGTGAATGCGCTGTCGCCACCGAGCAGATTGTGAGCGAACACTCCCGTCTCCGAGCCGTAGAGGCCGGGCGGGTTTTCGAGCGTCACCGGCAGCGGGCCGGCGCCGGGCACCAGCGGCCTGGCATCCGGCGTCGGCGGCACCAACGTGCCGTCGGCGGCGATCATGCGATAAGGTGCCAGCGACGTCGCGGCGGCCTCGGCATTGGCGACAGCCGCGCCCTGGTTGCGCGACAATTGCACGATGCGCCGCAGCATCTCGACGAAGCTGCCGGAGATCGGCAGGTTGGACCATGTCGCCTCGGGGGTGACGTGGAACAGCACCAGGGTACCCTTGTCCTTCTTCATCCCGGTCACCAACGGCGTGCCGTCGGCAAGCGTGGCCCAGGTGCGCTCGACGATGTCGGGCGTCGGTTCGGCCAGCACCTGCCTGGTGACGGTGACCTCGGTGGGCGGCGCGAGGTCGGCGAAGGGACCGGTTTTCGGGAATTCGGTGACCGGCTGCGGCGCGGTCCATGACAGCGCGCCGCCAAGCGATCGCTCGCCGGTGCGCAGCCGGACCGGCAGCAGGTCGTCGTCATTGCCGGCAGCGGCCAGCCGCGAACCGGCAAAACGCACCAGCGTGCCGCCCTTGTCGACCCAGTCGACCAGCCTTTGCCGCGCCTGTTCCGGAATGGTGCCGACATCGGCCATGACGATCATCGCCGGCTTCTGGTCGAGCAGTTGCGGGATCGCGTCGGCGAGATCGACGCTCGACGGCTCGACCAGATCGGCGAAGGGCTGCAGGGCGCGGCGGATGTAGTAGAGCGGCGACAGCAGCGGTTGCGCCTGATCGGCCTCGGACTGCGAAAGCAGGCCGACGCGGCGGCGTTTTGAGCTCTCATCGAGAACGCGGACGGCACCGGCCTGGCGCTCGCCATCGAGCGCGACGTAGGCGAAGTCGTTACGCAGTTCGAACGGCACCGCCATCGTGCCGGTGGCGGTGGTTCCGCCCGGGGCAAAGGTCAGCGTCGCGTCGGCAATGCGGCGGCCCTTGTCGTCGAAAGCGCCGGCCGTCACCTGTGCAGGTGCCGGATCGCCCGGTGCGCGAATGGCGGTCAGGGCGAAGCCGTCGACCTGGTTGTCGGCGCCGGTCAGGCCGGTCAGCGACAGCCGGTCGGAGACGGCCCAGACGACACGTGCCGCGTTCTTCGAGAACAGCGTGCTGAAGGCGGCTTCGTCACCTTGCGCCGCCAGACCATCGGCGAGCA
Organism: Mesorhizobium sp. M1329; assembly: GCF_040318035.1. Taxonomy (NCBI): domain Bacteria; kingdom Pseudomonadati; phylum Pseudomonadota; class Alphaproteobacteria; order Hyphomicrobiales; family Phyllobacteriaceae; genus Mesorhizobium; species Mesorhizobium sp. M1329. The sequence goes on from NZ_JAMYLN010000004.1 coordinate 196,540, forward strand.
CGGCAACGCTGGCGCCAGGCAGCGACTCCAGGGCTGAAGCGACGCGGGCGTAGACGGCAGGGCGGTCGGTCGGGATCGGCCGCGGCTTTGCCGCGCGCAGCCGGTCGAGCGCGGCAGCGGCATCGAAGGGACCGATCTCGGCATTCGGCTTCTCGGCGGTGAAAGCGATGAGCACCGGCACGCCGTTCGAATTGGCATCGGCGATCAGCCGCTCGGCGGTGGCGACCCGCTTGCCCCAGTCGGCGGCACTTGCCCAGTCATTGTCGATCACCAGCGCCAGGGCGGCGCCCTCGGCCGGCAGCTTTTCGCGCGGGTTGAAGACGGGTTCGGCAAGTGCTGCCACGACAAGCGCGGCCATCAGCAGCCTGAGCAGCGTCAGCCACCAAGGGCTCTGCTGCGGCGTTTCTTCGCGCCTCAGCACGCGGGCGAGAATCCTGAGCGGCGGAAACACCTCGGTTTGCGGCCTGGGCGGGGTCAGCCGCAGAAGCCACCAGATCACCGGCAGCGCCAGCAGGCCCCACAGCACCATCGGCGCCCCGAAGGAGAGCGGCAGCCAACTCATGCGCGGGCCCTCCCGGCAAAGCTGCCCTCGGCGGTCATCGCCATGTGGATGTGCACCAGCGCGTCGGAGGCAAGGCGATCGGTATGATTGACGGTAAAGCTCCAGCCAAGCCGTTTGCACCAGCCAGCCAGTTCCTGGCGGCGGGCGGCATAAAGCAGGCGATATTCCTCGCCCAGCATTTCGGCGCGGCCGGCGGTCAGCTTGTCGCCGGTCTCAGGATCGGTGAATTCGGTGCGCCCGGCATAGGGGAAGCTTTCCTCGGCCGGATCGGCGACCTCAATCAGATGTGCGCGCACGCCATGTCGGGCGAGCACATCCAGCCAGGCCATGGTGTCCTCGACCGGGTCGAGGAAATCGCTGACGAGGACGATGTCGCAGAAGCGGCGAATGCCGGACAGGTCGGGCTTTGCCGGCAGGTCGGCGGCGTGCATCAATTGCGCCGCGATGCGCTCGGCGCCATTGCGGGCGGTGAACGGGTCGGTCAGGCCCGGCCAGGCAATGCGCTCGCCGCTGCGCGACAAAAGCTCGGCCATGGCCAGCGCCAGCACCAGGGCGCGCGACTCCTTGGAAACGCTGGCTCCGGTCGATTTGTAGAGCATGGAAGGCGAGGGGTCGGCCCACAGCCACACCGTATGGGCGGCCTCCCATTCACGGTCGCGGACATAGGTGTGGTCGTCGCGAGCGGAACGGCGCCAGTCGATGCGCGAGGAATCGCCTTCGACATAGGGCCGGAACTGCCAGAAATTCTCGCCGATGCCGCGCTTGCGGCGGCCATGCCAGCCGGCAATTACCGTGTTGACGATGCGGCGCGCCTCGACCAGCAGGTCCGGCACCAACGAAGCCCGCAACCGGCCTCTGGCGAGCGCATCGCGCGTCGCTGCCGGTGCCTGCGCTTCACCGATGCGCGCCATCAAATCCCTTTCGCGAGCTTCGCCACAATATCGCGAACCGTGGTGCCCTCGGCGCGGGCGGCGAAGGTCAGCGCCATGCGGTGCTGCAGCACCGGCTCAGCCAGCGCGCGGACGTCGTCGACCGACGGCGCCAACCGGCCGTCATAGAGGGCGCGGGCGCGGGCGCACAGCGTCAGCGCCTGACTGGCGCGCGGGCCTGGGCCCCACGCGACGTGCTTGTCGGTATCGGCGTTGCCCTGGCCGGGACGGGCCGAGCGCACCAGCTTGAGGATCGCCTCGACGACGCTTTCCGGCACCGGCATGCGGCGGATGAGCGTCTGGATGTCCTTCAGCCGCGCCGGCTGCAGCACGTTTTCAGCCTTGGCATCCTCGATACCGGTGGTTTCCAGCAGGATGCGGCGCTCCGCCTCGATCTCGGGGTAGAGGATGTCGACCTGCATCAGGAAGCGGTCGAGCTGCGCTTCCGGCAGCGGATAGGTGCCTTCCTGCTCCAGCGGGTTCTGCGTCGCGAGAACATGGAACGGTGACGGCAAGTCATGGCGCACGCCGGCAATGGTGACGTGGTATTCCTGCATCGACTGCAGCAGCGCCGACTGGGTACGCGGCGAGGCGCGGTTGATTTCGTCGGCCATCAGCAGTTGCGCAAAGATCGGCCCGGAAATGAAGCGGAACGAACGCTTGCCGAATTCATCCTGCTCCATCACCTCTGAGCCGAGAATGTCTGATGGCATCAGGTCGGGCGTGAACTGGATGCGGCGCGAATCGAGGCCGAGCACGATGCCCAGCGTTTCGACCAGCTTGGTCTTGGCTAGGCCGGGCACGCCGACCAGCAGTGCATGGCCGCCGGCTAGCAATGCAACCAGCGTGCGCTCGACGACGCTTTCCTGGCCGAAGATGACCCGGCCGACGCCGTCGCGGACCCTCGAAATGTCGGCCAGCGCCTTCTCGGCCTGCGCCACCATGTCTTTTTCGCTGATCGGGCTTTCCTTGATCATAACGCTCATGCAGCATCGATCCTTCTGGTTGGAAATACCGCTTGGCACCTTGGGTGCCGCAGAATGCCGCGATTCGGCCTCGCATGGCGCCTGCAATGAACTTAAATCACAGACTTAGGCTGACAAGCGGAACAACAGTGACTATTTCGTGACCATGACGGAAGCCGCCGACCATCGTGAAGAGAGCCTGACGGCCGCGACCGAGGCGCGCGGGCTGGAAGCGCTGGTCTCGCGCGCGACGCGAGCCGGCAAGGGGCCGGCGCCGGTGGAACGCTGGAATCCGGCGTTTTGCGGCGATCTCGACATGGAAATCAAGCAGGACGGCACCTGGTTCTATCTGGGAACGCCGATCGGCCGGATGCCGCTGGTGCAGCTTTTTTCCTCGGTGTTGCGTAAGGACGAGGACGGCAGGACCTACCTGGTGACGCCGGTGGAAAAGGTCGGCATCCGCGTCGCCGACGCGCCCTTCATTGCCGTCGAGATGGACGTGTCGGGCGCAGGCGACGGACAAATCATAACCTTTCGCACCAATGTCGGCGACGTGGTCGAGGCTGGGGCGGGGCACCCGCTGCGCTTCGTCGATGAGGACGAGACAGGTGGCCTGAAGCCCTATGTGCTGGTGCGCGGGCGGCTGGAGGCGCTGGTGGCACGGCCGGTGATGTACGAGCTGGTCGAGCACGGCGAAGAGATCGACATCGGCGGCAAGACGATGTTTGCCGTCCGTTCCAAAGGCGAGGTCTATCCAATCATGCCGGCTGAGAAACTGAAACGGCTGAGCGCATGATGGACCGCCTATGATGGATCAGGTGACGCCGCTGCCGTTTTCCGCTGCCGGGTTTCGCCAGCGCGTCGCGGCGCAGCCGCTGGTGCATGCCGGCGACGATTTTGGCGACCACCGCTTCAATCCGGGCCATCCCAGGCTGAAGCTGGCCAAGGCGCTGCGCGATGCCGCCGTGCTCATCCCGGTGATCGATCATGGCCATGGAGCCACGGTCCTTTTGACCAGGCGGGCGGAAAAGCTGCGCAACCATTCGGGGCAGGTGGCTTTCCCCGGCGGAACCATCGATCCAACCGATGCGAGCCCGGAAGCGGCGGCGTTGCGCGAGACATTCGAGGAGATCGGTCTCGATAGGGATTACATCGAGATCATCGGCCGTCTGCCGGACTACGTCTCCGGCAGCGGCTATCGCATCGCCCCGGTGCTCGGGATTGTGCGGCCCGGTTTCAGCCTGACGCTGAATTCCGACGAGGTCGATGCCGTCTTCGAAGTGCCGCTGGGCTTTCTGATGGACCCCGCCAACCACACCAGAGACAGTCGCATGTGGAATGACCTCGAATGGTTCTATTACGAGATGCCCTATGGCGGCCAGCGCATCTGGGGCGTCACCGCGGGTATCATCCGAACGCTTTATGAAAGGCTCTATTCGTGAGCAATCCGGTGTCGATTGCTGGCAAGGCCGGCTGGCTCGGCGAAAGCCACCTGCAGCGCCTGCTCGCCGCGCTCACCGACAGCGGCGAGGAGGCGCGTGTCGCCGGCGGCGCGGTGCGCAACGCGCTCATCGGCCAGCCGGTCGCCGACATCGACATCGCCACCACGACGGTGCCCGAGGAAACCGTCCGGCGCGCCGAGGCGGCGGGCTTCAAGACGGTGCCGACCGGCATCGAGCATGGCACCGTCACCGCGGTCGCCCACGGCAAGGCTTATGAGGTCACCACGCTGCGTGCCGATATCGAAACCGACGGCCGGCGCGCCAAAGTGTCGTTCGGCCGCGACTGGAAAGCCGACGCTGAGCGGCGCGATTTCACCATCAATGCACTCTATGCCGAAGCCGATGGAACGGTCGTCGATCTGGTCGGCGGTATCGCCGATATCGAAGCGCGGCGGCTGCGCTTCATCGGCGATCCGGAAGCGCGTATCCGCGAGGATTATCTGCGCATCCTGCGTTTCTTCCGTTTCTTCGCCTGGTATGGCGACGGCAGGCCGGATGCCGAAGGGTTGAAGGCTTGTGCCCGACTGAAGCAGGGGCTCGACCAGCTCTCGGTCGAGCGCGTCTGGTGGGAATTGAAGAAATTGCTGTCAGCGCCAGATCCGTCGCGGGCGCTGCTGTGGATGCGCCAGGCCGGCGTTCTGACCGCCGTTTTGCCGGAAAGCGAGAAATGGGGCATCGATGCCATTCACGGGCTGACCAAGACCGAGAAGGATCTGGCCTGGGCGCCGGACCCGCTGCTCAGGCTGGAAGCCATCGTGCCGCCGGATGCCGCGCGCATGAAAACGCTTGCCGAGAGATTGAGGCTTTCCGCGAGCGAGGCAAGCCGGCTGCGGAATTGGGCGATCACGGCTGCCGTCGATCGGAAAACGACCGAAGGAGAGTTGGCGAAAAGGCTTTATTTTGGCGACCGCCAAGGCTTTATCGATCGGTTGCGGCTGTTGCTCGCTTCCGCTCGAGCCCGCGCGGTCGAAGACAATGACGCACTGCTCGAAGCCGGCGGCTTCTCGCGCCTGCTTGCCTTCGCTGCAAAATGGCAAAACCCTGTTTTTCCGGTCAAGGGCACCGATCTGACGACGCTTGGCGCATCACCGGGGCCGAAGCTTGGTGCAACGTTGAAGAATCTCGAAAAGGAATGGGTCGAGTCCGGTTTTGCGCTTGATCGCGGCGCGCTGCTCAAGCGCGCCGCGGAGGCACTCGAATCCTGACCGTCACGCTGCGTCGCGGACCTTTTCGATGCGCGAGCGGATCGCCTCGATCATCGTCTCGCGGATCACCGTCTCGCCATGCGTCTCGCGCAGATGCTCGACGGCACGGCGCATGACCTCAGCCTCCTCCTCGGCGCGTGTGTGCCACTCGCAGCCGGGTACGAGCGACCCGCAATGGAATTCCTTCATTTGGCTTCTCCTCATCTCCTCCTTGGAGCGCCGCGCCGCGCAATGACACGGAAGCTCCAGACCTTTGATTGCGCGATCCGGAAACCGGGTCCGGTATCCGGCTACACGCGGGCCAGCTAAGCATAACACGATCGAACGGTTTTGGTTGCCCTACGCCGCGCGTGCAAGCCGACACCCAGTGCTCAAGGTTGCGAAAAGGCGGAGCAGCGCTGCTCCGCCCTCTTACGCTACCCCGGAGGCAAGACCTCCAGCGGGCAGGACATCACTTCACGATCTTGACGGCCTCGGCAATTTTGTCCTTGCCGCTCATATCCCACGTGACGCGGACCTTTTCGCCGACCTTCAGGCCAGGATCCTTGAAGGTCTGGGGCAACGTAAAGGTGGCTCCGTTATCCAGAACCAGGCTCATCGCCGTTCCATCAAAGCTTTTGATCGTGCCGGTGGTGTGCTTGACCGCAGCGAATGCGGCAGTACCAGAGGCGAGAACGGCAGCGGCGGCTGCGGTCATAATAAGCTTGCGCATGGCATGCTCTCCTGGAAAATGCGGGCACCCGCTTGGGAAGGTGCCCCATTCAATCATGGGCCGTCCGGTCACGTCGGGTCGCGGCTCTCGGGAGTAAAGGACCGCCGGCGTTTCCCGGCCCGACGCGACAAATAGCCCAATCTTTTCAATAGAATATTAGACGAAAAAGATATTTTCTGGCGCGCCTTGCGCCACATTTGCCGTCAAATTCTGGGGATTTAGACCCGATTGCGGCTCACATCACGCTCACCGAGATTTTACGGCCATTTCACCTCAGGCGGCAGGCTGGACAGGATCGAGGCGACATTGCCGCCGGTCTTCAGCCCGAAGATGGTGCCGCGATCGTGAAGCAAGTTGAATTCGACATAGCGGCCGCGGCGGATGAGCTGCTCGTCACGGTCGCCATCGGTCCAGTTGTCGTTGAAGTTGGCGCGCACCAGATGTCCGTAGACGACGAGAAAAGATCGCCCGACGTCCTGGACGAAGTTGAAATCGGCGTCCCAGCCGCCTTTGTCCTCGCCCGAATGCAGCCAGTCGAAGAAGATACCGCCGGTACCGCGTGGCTCGTCGCGGTGCGGCAGATAGAAGTACTCGTCGCACCAGGCCTTGAATTTCGCGTAGTCGGCGATCGCCGCGTTCTTCTCGCAGGCAAATTGCATCGCCCTGTGGAAGGCGATCGTGTCGGGGTCGTCCTGGCTGCGGCGGCGGTCGAGCACCGGTGTCAGGTCGGCGCCGCCGCCGAACCACTGGCGCGAGGTTACGACCATGCGCGTGTTCATATGCACGGCCGGCACGTTGGGGTTCCACGGATGGGCGATCACCGAAATGCCGCTCGCCCAGAAGGACGGGTCCTCTTCGGCGCCCGGCATCTGCTTCCTGAATTCGGGCGAGAACTCGCCGTGGACGGTCGAGGTGTGGACGCCGACCTTCTCGAAGACGCGGCCATGCATCATCGACATGATACCGCCGCCGCCCTTGCCGGCATCGCGTTGCCACGGCGTCTTTTCGAAGCGGCCGGGCGACCAGCTGGCCTGCGGCCCCTGCAGGTCCTGCTCGATCTGCTCGAAGCTGGCGCAGATGCGCTCCCGCAACGTCTCGAACCACAGCCGTGCCTTCGTCTTCTTCTGTTCGATGTCGGCTGGCAGCCCCGCCGGTATCTCGGGTCGTTGCAAATCCTGTCTCCGGTTGCGGGCGCGCCCGACAAATGACTCGTCTTTTCCGGCCGCGATCCCTAATCTCTTGGGTGCAAGGGTCAAGTGTGAATGGAGTTCTTTCGTGCGCACCCCGGCAAGACCGCCGCTGGATGGCCTGAAGAGGAGGCTCGACCGTTCGCGCGCCGAGAACGCGCGCATGCCGCGCGACGGATTTCTGCGCGAGACCTTCGTGCTGCCGCGCTCCGACGCCCGTCTCAAGGCGAAGGAATGGTTCGAGCGCTTTCCCAAGCAGGCCTATTGGACCGAGATCGAAAGCTGGTTCGAGCGGCCGGGCGACGTCATCGAATTCACCATCAGGCGGCTGCCGGCGGCGGATTAACGCTCGATCAGCAAGCGTCTCGCTCCCGGCCCCTGGATGCTCAGCCGGTCGCCCTTGTTCCTCAGCGGACATTTGTCGATTGACATGCAGCCGCAGCCGATGCAGTCGGTCAGCCCGTCGCGCAGCTTCTTGAGCTGACTGATCTTCTGGTCGAGCTCGTCGCGCCAAGCCGTCGAAAGCAGGTTCCAATCCTCGCGCGTCGGCGTTCGGCCTTCGGGCAATGATCGAAGGGCTGTGCCGATCTCGGCTAATGAAATGCCGACCTCCTGCGCTACCTTGATGATCGCCACCCGTCGCAGCACGTCGCGGCCGTAACGCCGCTGGTTGCCTGATGTGCGGTGGCTGCGGATCAGCCCGCGCGCTTCGTAGAAATGCAGCGCCGACACCGCGACGCCGCTGCGCGTCGCCACCTGGCCGACCGTCAATTCCGTCACCGCAGCCATTCTAATTTCCGCTTGACCTCAAGTTAAGTTGAGCTTGTAGCGAAGAAGCCTCGAAGATGCAAACGGCAGGAGAAGGCGATGTGCGTCTGGATGAGAATGACTGGAGAGGAAGCAGTGTTGCGTGAGGACGACGCCTTGGTCGCTGCGGCCGGCGATCGCGTACACATCCTAGCGAAGCTGCCGGGTCGCCTCGCCCGCCACCATCGCAACGGAAAGCGCGACGTTGATGCTGCGCGCGCCGGGCTGCATCGGAATGGTCAGGCGCGCATCCGCCGCCTCGTGGACGGCATCCGGCACGCCTGCGGATTCACGGCCGAACAGGAGAATGTCGTCGCCGGCAAAGACGAAATCCGTGTAGGCGACAGCTGCTTTGGTCGACAGCAGCACCAGCCGCCGCTTGGCAAGCTTGCGCCAGTCCTCGAAGGCGTGCCAGTCGACATGCCGGGTGAGCGCCGCCATTTCGAGGTAGTCCATGCCGGCCCGTTTCAGCGCCCGGTCACTGAGCGGGAAGCCCGCCGGTTCGACAATGTCGACGCCGAGACCGAGGCAAGCGGCGAAGCGCAGGATAGTCCCGGTATTGCCGGCGATATCCGGCTGGTAGAGCGCGATGCGGAGACGGTCGTTCATTTCCGCGTCTTTCTAATAAGTGGCAGATCAGCCACAGAGCTCTCGCGGTTTTGGAAATTCCTGGACTGGCGGGTGGTCATTTTCTGCGAAGTCGGTTATACGGCCAGCATTGTCAACCCGAACCGATGGAGGGGTAATTCATGATGGCCATGCACATCCACCACCCCTCTCGTGGGCTTACCAGCCCGACGGCGGTTTCGGTACGACGATTCTCCTGACCTTCTAGACTTCAATCGCACCGATTCCCGCCGAAACCTTTTTCGGCCTTTGAAGGAATCCTGCGATGTTTTTCAAGCTGTGGAAGGGGCTGAACGCCCCACCTGAACACGCTTCGACCGATGCCACCTTTGCCGCGCCGCGCATGCCCGCGGCCTGGGTTGGTTCACCCTTCTACCTGTATCTTCAACTACCTGTATCTTCAACCGGAGGACGGACCGATGTTCGATCCCTGTAGAATACCCGGCTCAAGGAGCCTGCACGAGCGCAAGACTGCGACCTGGTCGCTTTTGATCGGCGAGACCTACTCGTCGGCGGTTCACGCCGAGACCCGCCGGCGTCCGCATCGCGGCATGCTGCCGGACGTCGATTTCTCGCGCGCCGTTCCGGACTATAGCCGGCCGTCGCTGGTGCGCCGGATCATCAGGCTGATCCGGCCTGGTGCAAAAACCGGCGCGAAAATCCGGATCGTCAAAACGTCGTCAGCATCGTCAAACGAGACTGTCGGCGAAAGGCCCGCGACAACCTATATAGCGCGAAGCAGGACCGGCGAGGCGGACGATTCCGTATCACCGGTCCTTGGCGCCATGCGGTCTGGGCACCTCGTCCGGTCCCGTGCCGCGTGAGCGGAAACAGTACTGTGAGCACCACTATGTTTAGCTGGTTTGAAAAAAGGCTCGATCCGTTCCCTGCCAAGGAGCCGGTCGAGCCGCCGCGGACACTGATCGCCTTCTGCGTGCATTACACACGCGGCGCATGGCCCTATATCGCTCTCGATGCGGTACTGGTGACGGCCATCGCCCTTGCCGAGGTGTGGATGTTCGGCTTCATGGGCCGGATCGTCGACTGGCTGTCCGGACAGAATCGCGAGACGTTCCTGCAGACCGAAGGCTTGAAGCTGGCCGGCATGGCCTTCATCGTGGTTTTCGCGCTGCCGGCAACGGTCTGGTTCCATTCGCTGCTCAACCAGCAGACGCTGATGGGCAACTATCCGATGCGTATCCGCTGGCAGGTGCATCGTTACCTGCTCAAGCAGTCGATGAGCTTCTATCAGGACGAGTTTGCCGGGCGCATCGCGACCAAGCTGATGCAGACGGCGCTCGCCGTGCGCGAGTGCGTCATCAAGCTCATCGATGTGCTCAATTATATCGTCGTCTATTTTCTCGGCATGCTGTTCATTGTCGGCTCGGCAGACTGGCGGCTGGCTGCGCCGCTTGCCGTCTGGCTTGCCGGCTATGTCCTGCTGTTGCGCTATTTCATCCCGCGGCTGGGCAAGGTCGGCGAGGAGCAGGCCAATGCGCGCTCAACCATGACCGGCCGTGTCGTCGACAGCTACTCCAACATCCAGACGGTCAAGCTGTTCTCGCATGCGCGGCGCGAGGCATCCTTCGCCAAGGACGGTATGGCCGGCTTTCTCGACACGGTTTACCGATCGATGCGGTTGGTGACGCAGCTCTACGGCCTGCTCTACGTCCTGAATTCGCTGCTGTTGTTTTCGGTCACCGCAATCTCGCTATGGCTGTGGCTCGGCCAAGCCGTGACGATCGGCGCCGTCGCCCTGGTCATCGGCCTCGTGCTGCGGCTCTGGGGCATGTCGCAATGGATCATGTGGGAGATGTCCACGCTGTTCGAGAATATCGGCACGGTGCAGGACGGCATCGCCTCGATCTCGCTGCCGCGCCTCGTCGAAGACCGGCCTGGCGCCAAGGATATTGCCGTGACCAAGGGGGAGATCCGTTTTGAGGACATCCGCTTCCACTACGGCAAGCAGAAGGGTGTGATCGAAAGCCTGTCGCTGACGGTGAAGCCGGGCGAGAAGGTCGGCATCGTCGGCCGTTCGGGTGCCGGCAAGTCGACGCTGGTCAATCTTCTGTTGCGCTTCTACGACCTCGAAAGCGGCAAGGTCCTGATCGACCGCCAGGACATTGCGGCGGTGACGCAGGACTCGCTGCGCGCGCAGATCGGCATGGTCACGCAGGACACCTCGCTGCTGCATCGCTCGGTACGCGAGAACATCCTCTATGGCCGGCCGGACGCCAGCAACGAGATGCTGATCGAGGCGGCGCGGCGCGCCGAGGCGCTGGATTTTATTGCCGGCTTGTCGGATTCGAACGGCCGCAAGGGTTTCGACGCGCATGTCGGCGATCGCGGCGTCAAATTGTCCGGCGGCCAGCGGCAACGCATCGCCATAGCCCGTGTCATGCTGAAGGACGCGCCGATCCTCATTCTCGACGAGGCGACCTCCGCCCTAGATTCCGAGGCCGAGGCGGCCATCCAGGAGAACCTCTACAAGCTCATGCAAGGCAAGACCGTCATCGCCATTGCCCACCGGCTGTCGACGATCGCAGCCATGGACCGGCTCGTCGTCATGGACAAGGGCCGTGTCATCGAGGAAGGTTCGCATGAGGAACTCGTTGCCAAAGGCGGGCTCTACGCCCAACTCTGGCAACGCCAGTCGGGCGGATTCCTGCTCGACGACGGCCCCTCTGCCAACAATGCAGCCGCCAACGATGCAATCGCCAAGGGTGAAGCTGCCGAATGATGACTGCCATCTACCGCTGGTTCGAGAACTGGGTCTATCCATTCCGGGAGCCCGCGGACCTTCGGCCACCTGCCGGCGTCAGGGGTTTCCTCTGGCATTATGTCGGGCAGGCGAAGATCGCCTTCTTCGCCATGCTGGTGATCGGCGGCATCGCGCCGCTGGTCGAAGCCGGACTGTTCTATTTCGTCGGGCGGCTGGTCGACATCCTCGACCAGCTTCCCGGCGAACGCAGCTGGCACGCGCTGTGGACTGCCGCCGGCCCGGAACTTGTCTTCATGATTGCGGTGGTGCTGGTCATCCGCACCATCGTCGTCAGCCTGTCGGCGCTGGTCGACGAGCAGACGATCACGCCAGGTTTCTATAACCTGGTGCGCTGGCAGGCGCATCGCCATGTCTCGCGCCAATCCTACGCCTTCTTCCAGAACGACTTTGCCGGACGTATCGCGACCAAGGTCTGGCAGGCGGGACAGGCGACCGGCGATCTGATGGAAAGCTTCATCGAGGTCGTCTGGTTCATGGTCGTGTATACGGTGACGACGCTGGCGCTGGTCGCCGGGCTCGATCTCCGGCTGGCGATGCTGGTGGTGATCTGGATTACCGCCTTCGGCTTGCTGGCCAGGCGCTATGTGCCGGCAATCCGCAAACATGCCGAAGCCACAGCCGAAGCCGGCTCGATGATCACCGGCCGCCTTGTCGATTCCTATTCGAACGTGCAGACGTTGAAACTGTTCTCGGCCGATGGCGACGACCGCTACATCAGGAACGGCTTCGACATCTATCTCGACGCGCTGCGCCCGTTCACCCGCCGGCTGACAGGCGTGCGCATGGCGCTGACAATGCTGTCGGGCATCATGATCACAGCGATCGCCTGCTTTGCCGTTTATCTCTGGATCGACGGTTCGATCACAGTCGGCGCCGTGGCCTTCACGCTGTCTTTGGTGCTGCGTCTGAACATGCTGCTCGGCCGGCTGATGATGCAGCTCAACGGCATCTTGCGAAACCTCGGCGTGCTTGAGAATTCCAAGGCGCTGATCTCGCAGCCGCTCGGCCTGACCGATGCGCCGGACGCGAAAGAGCTTGTCGTCGGCGGCGGGCGCATCGACGTGAGCAATGTCGAGTTCCACTACGGCAAGGGGTCCGGCGTGCTCAACGGCATCGCCCTCGTCGTGCGGCCGGGCGAAAAGGTCGGCCTGGTCGGCCCGTCCGGCGCCGGCAAGACGACCTTGGTCAATCTGATCCTGCGCCTCTACGACCTCGAGAGCGGCAAGATCACCATTGACCGGCAGGACGTCTCCAGGGTCACGCAGAATTCGCTGCGCGCCAATATCGGCGTCGTTAGCCAGGATACGGCACTGTTCCACCGCTCGCTGCGTGACAACATCAAGCTCGGCATGCCGGAAGCGACCGACGCCGAGGTGGTCGCGGCAGCGAAGAAGGCCGAGGCGCACGAGTTCATCCTCGGTCTGCGCGACAATCGCGATCGTATTGGCTATGAGGCCTATGCCGGCGAGCGCGGCGTCAAGCTCTCCGGCGGCCAGCGCCAGCGCGTGGCGATCGCCCGCCTCTTCCTCAAGGATGCACCGATCCTGGTGCTCGATGAGGCGACCTCGGCGCTCGATTCCGACATCGAGGCGGCGATCCAGGAAAATCTGGCAAGGCTGATGGAAGGCAAGACAGTCATCGCCATCGCGCATCGGCTGTCGACCATTGCGGCACTCGACCGGCTGGTGGTGCTCGACGACGGCCGCATCGTCGAGCAAGGCACGCATGACGAGCTGGTCGGGCTCGACGGGCTCTATGCCAGGCTGTGGAAGCGGCAGTCCGGCGGCTTCCTGTTCAACGAGGAGAGCGCGCTGGCCGAGACCCGGCCGGCGGAGTAGTTTCTAAAACCGGAGCAGACCATGGCTGTGAGAATGCCATCGAATTTCGGACGGTCCGGCGCGCAGGAGAGCGCGTTGGACCTGCTTGGCCATGAAATCCTCGGCGAGAAGGCGGCGGCGCTCGGCCGCGCCGGCCGGCGCGTCGAGGAAACGCTGACGAAGCTGCGCGAGAATTCCGACAGCGTCGACCGTGCCCGGCTACTCAAGGACGCAGCCGAAGCGGTGCACGGCTATTTCATCCAGCGCGAACTCTGCGGCCTGCGTAAGCACGACGCGGTGACCCGGGAATACAACATTCCCAAGGCCGTGCTGGCCAGGCTCGGCGCCAGCGCATGATCCGAACCGGAACTGGTTTGTGAAGCGTTATTCCAGCCACTCGGTGATGAAGCTGCCGTTCTCGTGTATGTCGGTGGTTTCCAGCGGGCCGGGCCCGAGATTGGTGAATTTGTGCGGCGTGTTCGGCGGTACGACCAGGATCTGGCCGGCTGTGGCCTCGATCTGCCGGTCGCCGACGGTGAACAGACCGGTCCCGGTCCGGATGATAAAAATCTCGCAATAGGGATGGCTGTGCAGCCTGGGGCCGCCGCCGATCTCGGGCAGGTAGTTGAAGATCAGGCAGCTGTTCGAGCCGTAAGCTCCGCCTTGCAGCTCGCCCTGCCAGTGATCGGGCGCATCGGCCCATTTGTCGCGGTCTATGACATGCGCCATAGGCCGAGGATAAACCGGGCCAGCGCCAGCTGTCGAGGCGAACGCAGCCATTTGGTTTTGCTGCTGTTTTCCAATCGTTCCGCCGTGCGAATTACGTCCCCGCGACAATCTGCCCTTGTGCCTTCACCCGTCTGGACAAAAACAGGCTTCACGCATAAACCCAAGTCCCAAATGCCGGAGGAATTCGCTAGCCTGTTCGCCATGCGCTGTCGGGCCGGCGTGATTGAGCGGGGAACAAGGCTCTGCCGCCGGCACGGAAGAGGCGAAAGGATCAGGCACCCGTGAGCGCAACCGACACCCAGGATCCCAACCGTCGTGATTTTCTCTACGTCGCCACCGGCATGGCCGCGGTGGTCGGCGCGGGCGCCGTCGCCTGGCCGTTCATCGACCAGATGCGTCCGGATGCCTCGACACTGGCGCTCGCCTCGGTCGAGGTCGACGTCTCCTCGCTGACGCCGGGAATGTCGCTCGTCGTGAAGTGGCGCGGCAAGCCGGTTGTCGTGCGCAACCGCACCGAAAAAGAGATGAAGGAAGCCGAGGCGGTCAATCTCGCCGAGCTCAAGGATCCAATCGCCCGCAATGCCAACCTGCCGGCCGACGCGCCGGCAACCGACGCCAACCGAACCACGCCGGGCAAGGAAGCCTGGATGGTGATGGTCCAGGTCTGCACCCATCTCGGCTGCATCCCGCTTGGCCAGGAAGGCGATTTCGGCGGCTGGTTCTGCCCATGCCATGGTTCCGTCTACGATACCGCCGGCCGCATCCGCAAAGGGCCGGCGCCGGAGAACATGGCGGTACCGGTGTTCCAATTCGTTTCCGACACCAAGATCCGTATCGGCTGAGGCAGGGGATATTTCCATGAGCGAGGGACACTCGACCTATACGCCCAAGACCGGCATCGGACGCTGGTTCGATTCGCGCATGCCGCTGCCGCGGCTGGTCTATGACAGCTTCATCGCCTATCCGGTGCCGCGCAATCTAAACTATGCCTGGACCTTCGGCGGCATCCTTGCGCTTATGCTGGCGGCGCAGATCCTGACCGGTATCGTGCTGGCCATGCACTACGCAGCCGACAGCACTCTCGCCTTCGATTCGGTCGAGAAGATCATGCGCGACGTCAATTCCGGCTGGATGCTGCGCTACCTGCATTCGAACGGCGCGTCGTTCTTCTTCATTGCCGTCTACATCCATATCTTCCGTGGCCTCTACTACGGCTCCTACAAGGCGCCGCGCGAGCTGCTGTGGATCCTCGGCTGCATCATCTACCTGCTGATGATGGCGACCGGGTTCATGGGCTACGTGCTGCCTTGGGGCCAGATGAGCTTCTGGGGCGCCACAGTCATCACCGGCTTCTTCACCGCCATACCGCTGGTTGGCGACTGGATCCAGCAGCTTCTCCTCGGCGGCTTCGCGGTCGACAATCCGACGCTGAACCGGTTCTTTGCGCTGCATTACCTTTTGCCGTTCATGATCGCCGGCGTCGTCGTGCTGCACATCTGGGCGCTTCATGTCGTCGGCCAGAACAATCCGACCGGCATCGAGGTCAAATCGAAGACCGACACGCTCGCCTTCACGCCTTACGCGACCATCAAGGATGGGTTCGGCATGATCGTGTTCCTGTTCGTCTTCGCCTATTTCGTGTTCTACCTGCCGAATTATCTCGGCCATCCGGACAATTACACCGTGGCCAACCCGCTGAAGACGCCGGCCCACATCGTGCCGGAATGGTACTTCCTGCCGTTTTACGCGATCCTGCGCGCCATCACCTTCAATATCGGGCCAATCAACTCCAAGCTCGGCGGCGTGCTCTGCATGTTCGGCGCGATTGCAATGCTGTTCCTGGTGCCGTGGCTCGACACCTCGAAGGTGCGCTCGGCAGTCTACCGGCCCTGGTACAAGCTGTTCTTCTGGCTGTTCGTGGCCGACGCCATCCTGCTCGGCTGGCTGGGCTCGCAGCCGGCCGAGGGCAGCTATGTGTTCATGGCGCAAATGGCGACGCTGTTCTACTTCGCCTTCTTCCTGGTAGCGCTGCCGGTGCTCGGGCTGATCGAAAAGCCGCGGCGGCTGCCGAATTCGATCACCGAAGCGGTGCTCGAGAAGAACAAGGGCGGCGGTGGACATCCTGCCGGCGCCACGACCGCGCCGGAAACCAAGGGCTGAGCATGATTCCGAAAAGTGGAAACCGGTACTCGGACAAGGTCATGCTCGAGACGGTGACAGCGCGTCAGAGAATCTCAAGGGGATTTGGCATGAAGAAGATTCTCACCTCGCTGGCGCTGCTTGGCCTTGTGGCCGCGGGCATGGGGGCCGCAGGCACTGGAGCCAGCGCCCAGGAAGAGGCGCACAATGAGGCGGCGCCGACGCATTTCCCGATACACGAACCAAAGGAAATGGACTGGAGCTTCGCTGGGCCATTCGGCACCTACGACAAGGCCCAGCTGCAGCGCGGGCTGAAGGTCTACAAGGAAGTCTGCTCGGCCTGCCATTCGATGAATTTGGTGGCGTTCCGTACGCTGGAAGGCCTTGGCTATTCGGACGCGCAGATCAAGACGCTGGCGGCCGAATATACGATCCATGACGGCCCGAACGATGCCGGCGACATGTTCGACCGTCCCGGCAAGCCGTCCGACCATTTCCCGGCGCCATTCCCTAATGTCGAAGCGGCAGCGGCGGCAAATGGCGGCGCAGCGCCGCCCGACATGTCATTGTTGGCCAAGGCGCGCGGCGTCGAGCGCGGCTTCCCGCGCTTCGTCTTCGATATCTTTACCCAGTATGCCCAGGGCGGCCCCGACTACATCCACTCGCTGCTGACCGGCTACGACCAGCAACCGCCGGCGGGCATGGTCATACCGGAAGGCACGCACTACAATCCGTACTTCCTGTCCGGCGTGTCGCTGAAGATGCCGAAGCCGCTCTCCGATGGCCAGGTTACCTATGATGACGGCGCGCCGCAGACGGTCGACCAGTATTCTCGCGACGTGTCGGCCTTCTTGATGTGGGCGGCCGAGCCACACCTCGAGGATCGCAAGAAGACCGGCTTTCGCGTACTGGTCTTCCTGCTGCTGTTCGGTGCGCTGGTCTACCTGACCAAGCGCAAGGTGTGGGCCGGCGTGATGCACTGAACCCTGCGATATACGAGAATGCGAGGGCGTCGAAAGGCGCCCTTTTCATTGCAGGCATGTCGATTCATCGCTGCCGGCGCAGACCAGGCCCTTTGCCGGACAATTTTCCGTCAGGCGTCACATGGCGGTAGCCGGACTTAGCTGCACCGGGTTACGATTGGCCAATTCCCTTCACGTCTTCAGCCGAATCTGAATGGCCCGGAGAGCCGCCTGATGAAGTCCTCGCTCGAAGAGACGCTGCTTGCCGCGATCCGCACCATTCCGGATTATCCCAAGCCGGGCATCCTGTTTCGCGACATTACCACGCTGCTCGGCAATGCGCGGGCCTTCCGCCGCGCCATCGACGAACTGGTGCATCCCTATGCCGGCCTCAAGATCGACAAGATCGCCGGCATCGAGGCGCGCGGCTTCATTCTCGGCGGCGCCATCGCCCACCAGCTCTCGGCCGGCTTCGTGCCGATCCGCAAGAAGGGCAAGCTGCCTTACGAGACGGTGCGCGTCGCCTACAGCCTGGAATACGGGCTGGACGAGATGGAGATGCACAAGGACGGTGTTTCTCCGGGCGAGAGGGTAATCCTCGTCGACGATTTGATCGCCACCGGCGGCACGGCCGAGGCGGCCGTCAAGCTATTGCGGCAGATCGGTGCCGACATCGTCGCCGCCTGCTTCGTCATCGACCTGCCGGACCTTGGCGGCCGAGAGAGGTTAGAGGCGCTCGGCGTACCGGTGAGGACGCTGATCGGGTTTGAGGGGCATTGAGCGTTTCTTCCTTCTCCCTTTCTGTGGGAGAAGGAAGAACTCCGCTCACCCCACCTTCACCAGCACGGCACTTTCGAATTCGATGACCTTGTCGCCCATCGAATCGAAGGCCTCTGAGCGGAGCGTCAGCAGCCGCCAGCCCGGTCGCGAGGCAATGGGGCGATGGGCCAGCGCGGTGCGGGTGAAAGTCACGGTTTCCCCGGCATAGACAGGTTTGGGCCATTTGAGGTTCTTGAAGCCGGGCGAGGGGCCGAATTCCGGCACCGGCCCAGGGCCGGGCCAGCGGGCGACCTCTGCCTCCATGCCAGCCTCGAGGTTCAGTTTCATCCAGGTGGCGGCGGTGTGCCAGCCCGAGGCACAGAGCCCGCCGAATATGCTGTTCCTCGCCGCCTCTTCGTCGATATGGAATATCTGCGGGTCGTATTTGCGGGCGAACGCCTTGATCGCCTCCGGTTCGAATCGATGCGAACCGAGCGTGACGGTGATACCGATGCAGAAGAATTCGTCGAGACTCACGCACTGCCCTCGCGGGTGAGGAACATGACGGTGTTTTCGAGCTCGAAAACGCCTTCGCCGCGCTGGTTGAACAACTCGCTGCGCATGGTCACCAGGCCAAGCCGGGGCTTCGATCTGGACAGTCGCTTGGCAAGGACGGTGGTGCTGCCGCTCAACAGGTCGCCGGCCAGGACTGGCCGTTTCCATTTGACCTGGTCGACGCCTGGCGCGCCCTGCGAGGTCGAGTCGAGCAGGAAGGCATCGCACAGCATGCGCATGAACATGGCGCAGGTGTGCCAGCCCGAAGCCGCCAGCCCGCCGAGGATGCTGGCCTTGCCCGCGGCCTCGTCGAGATGCATCGGCTGGGCATCGAATTCGCCGGCGAATTCGATGATTTCGGCGGCACTTACCAGCTTGGTGCCGAGATCGAGCGAAGCGCCCTCGACAAAATCCTCATAAGCCCAGGTCTTTGCGGTCATGATGGAAATCCGGTTCATGATTGTACGATCGCGGGTCCGGGTCCCGGATGCAGGCAGGGCGGCATTTGGTCAAGCAATTTCTACTGCGCCAGCCCCCGCTGCGACCAGGCCGCAGCGGAGCCATTGATGACCCTACAGCCAGCCGCGGCGGCGGAAATACCAGAAGGGCAGGATTGCCGATAGCACCATCATGCCGATGGCGAAGGGATAGCCAAGGTGCCATCTGAGCTCGGGGATGATGTCGAAATTCATGCCGTAGATCGAAGCGACAAGCGTCGGCGGCAGGAAGATGACAGCGGCGACGGAGAAGATCTTGATGATGGCGTTCTGCTCGATCGAGATCATGCCGAGCGTCGCGTCGAGCAGGAAGCTGATCTTCTGTGACAGGAACGTGGCGTGGTCGGCGAGCGACAGCACATCGCGCGACAAGGTCTTGATGCGGGCGCGGGTATCCTTGCTCATCCTGGTCTGCGTGGAGGCATGGGCGAGGAAACCGGCAAGGCGCTGTAGCGAGATCAGGCTGTCTCGGATCGAGGAGGCGAGGTCCTCCTTGCGGCCAATGCCTTTCAACAGCTCCTGGAAGTCGCGGTTGCGCTTGGAAACCTTGGTCGAGCGTGCCTCGAAGATGTCGCGCGAGATCACCTCGACGTCGCGGCCGGCGCGCTCCAGAATGTCGGCGAGGCGGTCGACGATCGCCTCCAGCAGTCCGATCAGGATGGTGTCGCCGCTGGTGCAGCCGGTCGCCACCTTCTCGGCGCGCAGCGGAAAGGTCCTGAACGCCTTCGGTTCGTGGTACCGCACGGTGATCAGCCTGCTGCCGGCGAGCACGAAGGTAACCGGCGACATCAACGGATCGTCAACCTCGGTCTGGGCAGGCAGAATGGCGGTCATGAAGTAGGCGCCGTCCTCGACGTAGAGACGGCTCGAGATCTCGATCTCTTCCATCTCTTCGCGGGTCGGAACGGCGATGCCGAGCCAGGTCTCGATTGTCGTCTCTTCTTCCTTTGTCGGGTTGAAGAGATCGACCCAGACGACAGTGTCGCTGTTTTGCAGGAGATCGTCGACCAGGCGCAGGCGATCATTGTCGACGACGAAGGCCTTGATCATCGCCGGGTCTCCCTTGCTGTTGCCAAAGAGCGTTCGTTTGGAGGGGGCGCGTCAGTCGGGTCGCACGGACACGGGCAGGTGAGGCGCGAGGCCGGTGCAGAGGCCCCTTAGACCCCGCACGACGGCCCGTCAAGCAGCGCAAGAGGCACTGCGACATCGAGCGACGGCAATGGTCGCCACTGGGCTCCCTCGCCGGGTCAGGTGTTGAACTTGAACAGCATGATGTCACCGTCCTGGACGACATACTCCTTGCCTTCGTCGCGCGCCTTGCCGGCCTCCTTGGCCGCCACTTCGCCGCCCAGCCTGACGAAGTCGTCATAGGCGATGGTCTGGGCGCGGATGAAGCCGCGCTCGAAATCGGTGTGGATAACGCCTGCCGCCTGCGGCGCCTTGGCGCCCTTGTGCACGGTCCAGGCGCGCGTCTCCTTCGGCCCGACGGTAAAATAGGTAATGAGCTGCAGCAGCTCGTAGCCAGCGCGGATCACCTTGTTCAGGCCCGGCTCGTCGAGCCCAAGCGAGGAGAGGAATTCCATCTCTTCTTCGTCCGAGAGCTGGGCGACCTCGGCTTCGATCGCCGCTGAAATCACGACGGTGCGGGCGCCTTGCGCGGCGGCCATCTGCTCGACGGCCCTGGTATGCGCGTTGCCGGTAGCGGCATCGGCTTCCGCGACGTTGCAGACATAGAGCACGGGGTGAGACGTCAATAGGTTCAGCCCCTGCAGGATGCGCAGGTCCTCGGCCGAGATGCCGTTGAGCAGGATACGGGCGGGCTTGCCGGCCTGCAGCAGTTCAAGCGCCGCTTCCATCATCGGAAGTACGGTCGCTGCTTCCTTGTCCTTGCCGGCGGCACGCTTGCGGATCTGCACGATGCGGCGCTCGAGGCTGTCGAGGTCGGCAAGCATCAATTCGGTCTCGACGGTCTCGGCATCGGCGACGGGATTAATGCGGCCCTCGACATGGGTGATGTCGTCATCCTCGAAGCAGCGCAGCACATGGACGATGGCGTCGACCTCACGGATGTTGGCGAGGAATTGGTTGCCAAGCCCTTCGCCTTTCGAGGCACCACGCACCAGGCCGGCAATGTCGACGAACGAGATGCGGGTCGGGATGATCTCCTTCGACTTGCCGATCGCGGCGATCTTCTGCAGGCGCGGGTCGGGCACCGCCACCTCGCCGGTATTCGGTTCGATAGTGCAGAACGGATAATTGGCGGCCTGCGCCGCCGCCGTCCTGGTCAGCGCATTGAAGAGCGTCGACTTGCCGACATTGGGCAAGCCAACGATGCCGCATTTGAAACCCATTTTGGTCTGGTCCTATCGGGAAATCGAAATTTGATCAGGGCTATGGGCGAAAGCGCCGATGATCGTCAAGGCGCAATTCAATTCAGACGCTGCGCGATGTCATCGGTGCCTATCGCCAACGAACGAACGCCGGACCTGCTCAGTATTTGCAGAAGATGCCAGAACGCGTCTACCTCGGCGGTTCCGAAATCGATGGTCAGTTGCCCGTCGAGCAATTGCACACTGTGAATGATGTTTCCGACGGTCTCCGATGTTTCACGCTCGCCATCGATATCGAACCAGCCGCGAAACCATTCGTCGAAGAGATCGCCGTCGAGCTCATTTACGAGGAATTTGAAATGAACCTCGTCCCATTTGAACGGTGAGACGAGGACATCCACTCCACCAATCCCGGCGTGAATATCCGGAGAGAATTTCACATAGGTTTCGCTGTTGATGAATTGCGGATTTGGCTGTCCGTCATTGCCGACGAAATCAACCGCGATGAGAGTTCGATAGAACGAATCGACATTCGAAAACTTGATCTCGGTTGCATGCGATCCTTGGCTGTTGCGAGCAAGTTCGCCGGCAGCAGCGACGAAATAATCAACATACTTCT
This sequence comes from Mesorhizobium sp. M1329, assembly GCF_040318035.1. NCBI lineage: Bacteria > Pseudomonadati > Pseudomonadota > Alphaproteobacteria > Hyphomicrobiales > Phyllobacteriaceae > Mesorhizobium > Mesorhizobium sp. M1329. The sequence continues at coordinate 218,225 of NZ_JAMYLN010000004.1, forward strand.
GTCTGATGAGGCGGACCAATTCCTGAACGTCATCCATATCCATGGCTCAGTCCTTGCCGCCAAAAAGCTTCTTCAGCATAGCCGCCATCGGGCCGGTTTCGGGCAGCTTGGCCGCCGGCTGCTGCGGCCGCGCCTGGCGGACGTGGCTTTGCGCCTTTGGCGCCTTGGGCGGTGGGCGATCGTCGTCGCCCGTCGGCGTGAGCTTGTCGCGCAGGGCCAGCGTCACGCGGTTCATGAACGAGTTGTCGTCGCCCTTGGCAAGCAATCCGGCACCATCGGCGATTTCGTCGAGCAGCACGTCCAGCCATTCGCGGTCGCCCTTGGCGAAATCGCCGAGCACATGGCCGTGCACCATTTCCTTGACGCCGGGGTGGCCGACGCCGATGCGCACACGGCGAAAATCCTTGCCGACGTGCTGGTCGAGCGAGCGGATACCGTTGTGGCCGCCGGAACCGCCACCGACCTTGACCCGCACCTTGCCGGCGGCAAGGTCGATCTCGTCATAGAAGACAGTCAGCGCCGAAGGGCCGAGCTTGTAGAAGCGCAAGGCTTCGCCGACCGACTGGCCGGACAGGTTCATGAAGGTCTGCGGCTTGATCAGGATCACCTTTTCGCCGGCAAGCGTGCCTTCGGCGATCAGACCCTGGAATTTCTTCGACCAGGGTGAAAAGGAATGGCGGCGGGCGATCGCGTCCGCCGCCATGAAGCCGACATTGTGCCGGTTGTTGGCGTATTTCGCGCCCGGATTGCCGAGGCCTGCAAAGACAAGCATCGTCGCCTCCGGGCGGGAAGGAGTTACTTCTCTTCGGCGGCAGGAGCCGCTTCGGGCGCAGCCGCTTCAGTCGTCTCTTCCGCGGCCTCCGGCTTCATCGCCGAGGAGCCGGCAATGGTCGCGATGGTGAAGTCGCGGTCGGAGATCACCGGCTTGACGCCGGCCGGCAAGGTGACGGCCGAAATGTGGATCGAATCGCCGATATCCGTGCCGGTGAGATCGATGGTGATGAAATCCGGGATCGCATTGGCCGGGCAGTGGAACTCGACCTCGTGGCGCACGATGTTGAGCACGCCACCGCGCTTGATGCCGGGCGACTTGTCTTCATTGATGAAGTGCACGGGCACATCGACGTTGACTTCGGTATCCTTGCCGATGCGCAGGAAATCGACATGGACAGGGAAATCCTTGACCGGGTCGAGCTGGAAATCCTTGGGCAGAACCTGGATCTTGTTGCCGTCGACATCGATCGTGGCGACCGTGGTCAGAAACCCGCCGCCATGGATCTTGTAGTAGATGTCCTTGTAGGTCAGCGCAATCGCCAGGGGAGGCTGCTTGTCGCCGTAAATCACTGCAGGCACTTTACCGTTGCGGCGAACTGCACGGGCGGACCCCTTACCGACCTGTTCGCGCGCTTCGGCCTTGAGCTCGTAAGTATCGTGGCTCATGGCATTTCCTTTCGCGTTGTTCTGGAGCGTTCGCGGCCGGCAAAGTGCCGGGGCCGTAAACGTCGAAAGCCGCCATAGCTAACGCATGATCTGGTCCGAAAACCGGAATCCACTTTTCGGGATCATGCGGGAAGGCGGCCTTCCGCCGCGTTGCCTCCAAGGGTGTCTACGCGGGTGGCGGCTCTATAGCGGAAGGCGGCGCGAGGTGCAAGCGGGGCGGAAGGCGCCTGTCTACAAGGGTTTCCCCGATGGCATGGCGACCACCCATGCCGATGTCATCAACGCCGACCTGCTGACCTTCTTCAAGGCGCAAGGCCTTTCAGAACGTAACAAAAAAACCCGCCAGATGGCGGGTGTTCTTGTGTCAGGTCGTGCCGATGTCAGGCGATGCTCAAGCCGCCATCGATCAGCATTTCCGCACCGACCATGAACGGGCATTCGTCCGAAGCAAGAAAGACCACTGCATTGGCAATTTCCTCGGCGGTTCCAAAACGACGGGCAGGCACCAGGCCGACCACAGCTTTCGCGCGCACCTTCGCCGCTTCGGGGTCCAGCCCAAGTTTGTCGTTGAGCGGCGTGTCGATCGGACCCGGGCTGATCACATTGGCGCGAATACCGCGTTCTATCAGTTCGCCCGAGAGCGTCCGAGCGAGCGAAATCATGCCGGCCTTGGCCAGCGCATAGACGTGCGTTCCAGCCATTCCCATATGTGCGTTGACCGAGCCGCTGAGGATGATCGACGAGGGGTTCGAAAACAGCGGAACGAGCGCCTTGACCAGGAAGTACGGCCCCTTGAGGTCGACATCGATGCTCCTGTCAAACGCGGCCTCGGTCCAGTCGCCAAGCGGGCGCAGGTCGGCGATACCAGCATTGAGGAAGAGAGCATCGAGCTTGCCGAAGGTTTCCTCGATCCGCCGCGCTATGTCGTTCTGGGCAGCAGCATCTCCGGCGTCGGCGGCAATCACAAGCACATCACTGCCAAGGATGGTGCGCGCCTCCTCGAGACGGCTCGCATTGGTTCCGGTGATGGCGACGCGCGCACCTTCCTCGATGAAACGTCGCGCCGTCACCAGGCCGATGCCGCTGGTGCCGCCGGTAATCAAAGCGACCTTGCCTTTTAGTCTGGGCATAAGCTAATTGCCTTTTCTGGCGCGGAGCGCTGCGCAGCATCAGGGCTGAGCCCGGTATGTTCAACTTGAAGGCGTTGCTGACCAAAATTTTGCCTTCAGGGGTGGACCCTCTCTAACAGGCTTTTCACCCGGCGTGTGGTGAAAGAATCATCGAGGGCGCGACAAATGTCGCGCCCCTCGTATCAATTCCGAAAGATGAACTGATTTTAGCTGGCCACCGCCTCCACCTTCCTCGCTTCCTTCATGTTCGGCAAAAACACCGTCAGCAGGCCGAGTAGCGGCAAATACGAGCAGACCTGGAAGACGAAATCGATGCCTTTCATGTCGGCGACGACGCCAAGCACGGCGGCCGCGATGCCGCCCATGCCGAAGGCGAAGCCGAAGAAGATGCCGGCGATCATGCCGACCCGGCCGGGCACCAGTTCCTGCGCGAAGACGACGATGTTCGAGAAGGCCGAGGACAGGATCAGGCCGATCAGCACGGTGAGAACCATTGTCCACTCGAAATTGGCGTAGGGCAAGGCCAGGGTGAAGGGCAGCACGCCGACGATCGAGAACCAGATCATCGCCTTCTGCCCGTAGCGGTCGCCGAACGGGCCGCCGAGCAGGATGCCAAGGGCCGAGGCGCCGAGGAACAGAAACAGCATGACCTGCGACATCTGCACTGAGACGCCGAATTTATGGATGGCATAGAAGGTGTAGTAGCTGGACAGGCTGGCGATGTAGGCGTTCTTCGTCAGCACCAGCAAGGTAAGCACCAGCAGCGCGCCCATCACCTTGCGGCGGGGGAAGGGCGAGACGAAGCCTGCCGCCTTGCGGGTGCTCTGCGCGGCACGCAGGCGGCTGTACCAACCACCGACCTGCCACAGCACGATGATGCCGATCAACGAGCCGCCGGCAAACCACGCGATGCTGGTCTGGCCGAAGGGCACGACGATGAAGGCTGCCAGCAGCGGCCCCATCGCCTGGCCGAAATTGCCGCCGACCTGGAACAGCGACTGTGCCAGCCCGAACCGGCCGCCGGAGGCGAAGCGGGCGATGCGCGAGGATTCCGGATGGAAGATCGCTGAGCCGATGCCGATCAGCGAGGCGCCGATGAGGAGCAGGAAATAGTGTCCGGCATAGGCCAGCACGACCAGGCCGATCAACGAGGAGGCCATGCCGTAGGGCAGCGAGTAAGGCATCGGCCGCTTGTCGGTGATCATGCCGATCACCGGCTGCAGCAAGGATGCCGTCACCTGGAAGGTGAAAGTCAAAAGGCCGATCTGCCAGAAATCGAGACCGTAATTGTCCTTCAGCAGCGGATAGATCGCCGACAGCAGCGACTGCATGATGTCGTTGATGCAATGGCAGAAGCTCACCGCCAGGATGACGGTGAAGGCCGTCGCCTGAGCTGAAATGTGGCTGGCCGCTGCCGGCTTGGCGTCGGCGGTTGCTGTGGTATCGGTCAAGGCAGGCTCCGTGGTCTTTTTGGCGGGCGCTCCCGCAGGCGGTCTTATGGGCCGGCTGCCTTATACGTTGCTTGTCACGCGACTTCTTTCGTGGTTTGGTCCAATAGTTTCGCAAGTGGGCCATAGCTGATGCCGCATGGCAGGGAAATGTTCAGAGCGGGCGATACCGATCTCGGCCTGTTGCACGAGCGTCGCTGGCAATGGCTGGAGCAGGCCGTCGGGCCGGCCGTGGCGCTGCCGACCGAATATCCGGACGGCTATCACGTGCCACGGCACCATCATAGCCGCAGCCAGTTGCTGCACGCGCTGGTCGGTGTCGTGCTGGTGACGACGCGGCATGGGCGCTGGATGGTGCCCCCCGACCACGCGATGTGGATCCCCGCCGGCACCGAACATTCCGTCGAGATGCTGGGCGACGTCAGCATGCGGTCCGTCTATGTGATGCCGGAGGCCATTCCGGGCCTGCCGGACGGGTTGCGCGTCGTCGGCATCACCGACCTGATGCACAGCCTGATCGTGGAATCGGAAAAGCTGCCGCAAGGCGCCGAGCTGGAGGGGCGGGGTGGGCTGATCATGAAGCTCCTGCTGCACGAAATCCCGAACCTGCCGGAACGGCCGCTCGGACTGCCGTTCCCGTCCGATGCAAGGCTGGCGGCGCTGTGCCGGCGCTTCGTCTCAGCACCGTCACCGCATGCGACGATCGACGAGTGGGCCGCTATCGTCGGCATGAGCCGCCGCTCTTTCACCCGCGCGTTCCACCGCCAGACCGGATTGTCGCTATCGACCTGGCGCCAACAGGCCTGCCTGTTCGCGGCGCTGCCGCGGCTGGCCGACGGCGAGCCGATCACGAGGGTGGCGCTCGATCTCGGCTATGACAGCGTGCCGGCGTTCATCACCATGTTCAAGCGCATGCTGGGAGCCTCGCCACGCGGTTATATGCGGGGCGCGCGTGATGCTGGCGAAGGTGTGCGACGAATAAGCGGTCCGGCTCGGCCTGAGTCGCAGCCCTAAAGGGCGTCGCGTTCGGCCGGCCTCATGCGCCGCGCTTTGGGTTCTTGTTTTTATGCATTTCGTTATCGCAAAACCGCTGCACAGTTTTGCGCGACACGCATTAATCGAACAGGCTCGACACCGATTCCTCGGTCGCCGTGCGCGAGATCGCCTCGCCCATCAGTTCGGCGATGGAGATGACGCGGATATTGGTGGCGTCGAGCACTGCCTGGGTCGGCTGGATGGAATCGGTAATGACCAGTTCCTGCAGTTTCGAGGCGCCGATGCGGGCGATGGCACCGCCGGACAAAACGCCATGGGTAGTATAGGCGGTGACACTGGTGGCGCCGTCGGCAAGCAGCGCATCGGCCGCATTGCACAGCGTGCCGCCCGAATCGATGATGTCGTCGATCAACAGGCAATCCTTGCCGCGCACGTCACCGATGACGTTCATGACTTCCGATTCGCCGGGGCGCTCGCGGCGCTTGTCGACGATGGCAAGCTGGGCGTCGATGCGCTTGGCGAGCGCGCGGGCGCGGACCACGCCGCCGACATCCGGCGACACCACCATGACATTGGCAAGCTGCTTGTATTTTGCCTTTACGTCGCGGGCCATGACCGGCACGGAAAACAGATTGTCGGTCGGGATGTCGAAGAAGCCTTGAATCTGGCCGGCATGGAGATCCAGGGTCAGCACCCGGTCGACGCCCGCCCTGGTGATCATGTTGGCGACCAGCTTGGCCGAGATCGGTGTGCGGCCGGAGGCGCGGCGGTCCTGCCTGGCATAGCCGAAATAAGGAATAACCGCAGTGATGCGCTTGGCCGAGGAGCGCATGAAGGCGTCGATCATGATGAGTAGTTCCATCAGATGATCGTTGGTCGGGAACGAGGTGGATTGCAGGATGAAGACGTCCTCGCCGCGCACGTTCTCCTGGATCTCGACGAAGATTTCCTGGTCGGCGAAGCGCCTGACGCTGGCCTTGCCCAGCGGAATGTTGAGGTAGCGGGCGACTGATTCGGCCAGCACCCTGTTGGAATTGCCCGCGAAGAGCTTCATGCACCGTTCCTGGCGAAGGATTGAGAGACTCCGATAGCACTCCAGCCTCTTAGTCGGGCTTTTAGCGGCCCGCGCCGGTATTGCAAGCGTCGTGAATGGGAATCCGCCGGCTAATCTCAATAAACGCTTACGGCTTGAGCATGCGGCGATAGAGCCGGTTCCATGCCCGGCGGAATCGGGTTGGCGCTATCTTTCTGTTTGAGCATGATCTTTCCGAAAACCGGATTCCACTTTTGGAATCATACTCCAGGTCAGCCGGCGCCGCCGCCAAGCCAGGTGGCGAACTGGTCGATTGTCTGGTCGGCAATTGCCTGCATGGTCGCCGGCGCGACCGCCGCCCAGCCTTCACCACCGCCGACGGAGGGCGCCTTCTGCTGGCCATTGATGCGATGCAGCCGGTTGCCGGCCGGGTCATAGATGTCCCAGACGTAGATGACGGTGGTGTCCTTGCCTTCCGTCATGGTCGAGAAATAGCCCTTGAGCACATGCGTTGGGGTTTGGTCGGTGCTGCCGGCCAAAGTGATGCCGCGCTGCCTGGCGCGTGTCTGAAGCTCGGCGGTCAGCGGTGTCGCGGCTTCTACCGAGGCGCCGACGATCGGCGCCACCTGCAGCCGGGTCCGCGCAATGGCAGCCGCGCTTTTGGCGGGCGGCACGGCTGCTGCAGTGGAAGGCTGCGCTGTACCTGCAGTTTGCGCGGTGCCGGCAGGCTGAGCCGGGGTTGAGGGGGGCGTTGCGGCACCTCCGGCTCCGGAGAGCGATTGCGTCGATTGCGGGGCAATGGCCGAGGGTTCGAGAACGTCCTTCGCATTGGTGCAGGCCGCCAGTGCCAGCGCCACGAGCAATGACACGGTCGTCACATGCGATCGTCTCATTAGCCTGAAAACTCCTTGGCGACGAACGCCCCTCACACTCTTTCCATTATGGATTCACTGCACGATCAAGTCGAGATCATGGCGGGACAGCGGCTTCGGCTGGGATTCGGTCGTCAGATAGGTGCGGCCAAGCGTCATCGCGGTTTCGGTTTCGGAGTCCATGATGATCATATGGGCGAACAGCGTCATGTTCGGCGCGATCGGTTCGGGATTGCCCTGATAGAACATCGGCATATCCATCCAAGACGGGGTGAAGCGGGCGCCGAGCGAATAGCCGCAGGCATTGAGCCGGTGCTTGGTCAAATTGTGGGCCTCGAGCGTGCGGGCATGGGCGTCGAACACGTCGCCGAACGTGTTACCGGGCGTCATCGCCTTCTCGACTGCAAGTAGCGCGGCGCGGGCGGCATCGAACAATTCCTGGTGGCGTTTCGATGCCTTGCCGGTCAGCACCGTGCGCATCATTGCCGCATGGTAGTGGTGGAAGACACCGGCCCATTCGAGCGTCAGCTGGTCGTTCTTGGTGAGCTTGCGGCGACCGGCCTTGTAGCGGCAAAGCAGGGCGTCGACGCCGGAGCCGATGATGAACTCGTTGGCCGGATAATCGCCGCCGCCGGCAAAGATCGCACCTTGCATGGCGGCCAGGATCAGCGCCTCATCGCCGCCCTGCTTGATCAGCGGCAGTGCTGCGTCCAGCGCGTCGTCGGCCAGATTTGCGGCTTTTTCCGCCTTGGCGATTTCTGCCGGGCTCTTGAACAGCCGTAGCCGGCTGACAATGCCGGAGGCATCCGCGACCTGCCCGAAGGTCTGCAACTGCTCGTCGAGGCGCCGGCCATTATAGGCCGTCAGGCCGTGGGTGTCGTACTCGACGCCGATCCGGGCGCCGAGCAGGTCGAGTTCGTTGAGCAGATTGCGCAGGTCTACCGCCGGATTGGCGCCGTTGCGGTCCGTCCACAAAACGATGTTGTCGATGATCGAGGTGTGGCGCGCCTGGCGCAAGTCGGCCGAACGCGTCAGCAGCACCATCGAGCCGTCGGCCTTGACCACCAGGCACTGGAAAAAGCAGAAGCCGAAGGTGTCGTAGCCGGTCAGCCAATACATGCTTTCCTGGGCAAACAGCAGGACGGCGTCGAGCTTCTTTTCGGCGATCTCGATCATCAGTCGATCGCGCCGCGCGTCGAATTCCGAGCGTTCGAAATGCAGCGCCATCAGTCAGCCTCCAAAACGATTGCCGAAACCTGCCGCCCGTAGTCGGGCTCGTTGCGATGCGTGCTGCGCCGATAAGAGTAGAAAAGCTCTTCCTCGGCATAGGTGCAGCGGCCAAGTCCCTCGGCGTTGACGCCAGCCTTGGTCAGCCGGTCGACAGTGTAGCGGTTGAGATCGAACATCGCGTGTCCGGCATTTGCGGAGGGCGCGAAATAGCGGGCATTGCCGGCATCGGCGTCGACGAAGCGGGCGACGAATTCCGGTCCGACTTCGTAATTTCGTGGGCCGATGGAAGGACCGAGCACTGCGACGATGCGGTCGCGCCGGGCGCCAAGGCTTTCCATTGCCGCGACGGTGTTTTCCAGCACGCCGGTGAAAGCGCCTTTCCAGCCGGCATGGGCGGCGCCGATAATGCGCGCCTCGGAGTCGGCGAAGAGGACCGGTCCGCAGTCGGCGGTCGAGGCACCGACGGCAATGCCCGGCCGGTCGGTGACAATGGCGTCGGCCTTGGGCCGCTCGCCGGCGAAAACGTCCCTGGCAATGACGACGTCCGGCGAATGAACCTGGTGAGCGGTCAGCAGATGGTTTGCAGGCACGCCCATCCATTCGGCGACCCGGCGGCGATTCTCGCGCACCAGCGTCTGGTCATCGCTCGAGCCGGTGCCGATGTTGAGCCCCCGGTAGATGCCGCTGGAAATGCCGCCGACGCGTGTGAAGTAGCCGTGGCGGATGCCTTGCGCCGTTTCCAGCAAGGGCGACCGAACGGGATCCGGTTTGGTCTGATTCAGCATGGCGGCTTTGTTGTCCGTATGGGCGATTTCGTCAAGCGAGTTCAGACGGGGCGAGTTGAAGGCTGGTCAGTTAAGGCTGGCGCAGTTGATGTCGGGCGCTAGTCGAAGATGGGAGAGTGGGAGAGGCGGCAGCGAAAAGTCAATCCGTGCTTGGAAACGGCGGAACGGCAATGCCGGCGGGGAGGACGGCAAGCACCTTGAAGAGTTCGCCCATGGCCAGCGGGCCGGCGAGGCGCTCGACGTCGGCCGCTATCTTTTCGCGAGCTGCCTCATCCGCATTGGCGCCGAGCCGGCCAGCCCGTTCGAGAAGCCCCATCTTGAGCAGGAATTCACCTTGCGTTGAGAGGTGGGCATCGAGGCCGTGTGCCCGAACGGTTGCCGCAAGGGCAGCGAAATCGACATGGGCGGTGAGATCGGCCTGCCCCGGATTGGCCAGCACGTCCTCATGACCGTGCTTGCGCAATGCCTGCAAGGTGTCGCCGATCCCGGGCTGGAGGTGACCGTAGTCGAGAAACAGGCCGGCGCCGCCAAATCCGGCAAGTCGCCCGGCGATGGCCGCCATCAGGGCAGCGCGGGCTGGCGCCACCTCGACGATGGCACCTTGCGGCGCATTCTCGGCACCCTCCGGCAGCAGCATCGGGTCGAGCGAGCCGGCGCCGACGAAAAAGCGCAGCCGGTTCGTATCGTCGAGACCGATCATCCGTTCGCGCCAGCCGGCTCCAGCGCGGACGAACTGGCGGATAGGCACCGCGTCAAACAGCTCGTTGCCAACAATCAGAAGCGGCCCCTGCGGTAGTGTGTCAACGGCCTCATGCCAGGCGATGGTGGCCGACGTCCCGGCAAGCGTCCGTTTCTGGACCTCGGTCAACCGCGGACTGGTCTCGATCAAAGCGAACGATGCACTGGCGGCAAGCGTCGGATCAAGCCGCGAAAGCGTGCGCAGCATATCTCTCATCAGCGTGCCGCGGCCGGGGCCTATTTCGGCGATGGCGACCGGCGTCGGCCGGTCGATCGCCAGCCACGCCTGGTAGAGCCAGATGGCGACCAGTTCGCCAAACATCTGGCTGATCTCCGGCGCGGTGACGAAGTCGCCGGCGGCGCCGAACGGCTCGCGTGTCGTATAATAGCCGTCCTGCGGATCGAACAGGCAGAGCGCCATGTATTTGCTGATGGGGATCGGTCCCACCGCACCGATCAGCTCGGCGATGCGGGTCTTCAGCCGCGTCATGCCGGCTGCGGGTTTGCCACCGGCTTGGCTGTAGCCATCGCCCAGATGCCGGCCAGCACCATCGGCAGTGACAGCACCATCCCCATGGTCAGCCAGCTCGTGCCAAGGAGATAGCCAAGCTGCTGGTCGGGCTCGCGAAAGAATTCGATGAAGATGCGCGAGGCGCCATAGCCGGCGATGAAGGCGCCGCCGACGAAGCGCGGCGTCTTCAGCTTGAGCCGCGAATGGGTGAGGAAGCGCAGGACAAGGAACAACACCAGCCCTTCGAGGAGCGCCTCGTAGATCTGGCTCGGATGGCGTGGAAATGGGCCTCCATTGGGGAATTCGAATGCCCATGGAACGTCGGTCGGCCGGCCCCATAGTTCGGAATTGATGAAGTTTGCCAGGCGAACGAGGCCAAGCCCCACCGGCACGCCGGCGGCAACCACGTCGAACAGTGACCATGTGCGGATGCCGCGAGACCGGGAAAACAGCGTCATTGCGAGAATGACGCCGAGCAGGCCGCCATGAAACGACATACCGCCCTGCCAGACGGCGACGATATCGAGCGGATTGGCAATGTAGCGCGGCAGGTCGTAGAACAGCACGTAGCCGGTGCGTCCGCCGAGCACCACACCGATGGCTGCCCAGACGATGAAGTCGTCGAGGTCGACGGGCTTCATCGGCAGGGTGCCGTCAGGCCAGAGTCTCGGGTTGGTGACGAGGCGCTTGGCATACCACCAGGCGAACAGAATGCCGACGATGTAGCCGACGCCGTACCAATGCACCGCCAGTGGTCCGATCCTGACGATGACCGGGTCGATGTTGGGAAAGGGCAGGGCGGCCAGCGGCAGCAAATATTCGCTCAACAGGGTCTCCGGGTTCCAATCAGGTTCGGGCGCGGACCATGCGGCAGGGTTTTGGCAGGGTCAAGGCAAGCATATGCTTGCATTCCGAATCGTGCGCCACTACGTCAATTCAACCAAGCGAGGATTTGCCATGGCGACCGGACCGAACCGCATTCTCGATGAATTCGCCAAGCTGATGACCGACGCAGCCGGTGCCGCGCAAGGCGTGCGGCGCGAGGTCGAGACCGCCTTCAGGGGCCAGGCCGAGCGCATACTCAACTCCATGGACGTGGTGCAGCGCGAGGAATTCGAGGCCGCTCGCGACATGGCGGCGAAGGCCAGGGAAGAAAACACCCGCCTCGCCGCTCGCATCGAGGCGCTCGAGGCCAGGCTTGCCGAATTGACCGGTCAAGTAGCGCCTGCGGCTGCGGCGAAGCCGCGTGCAAAAAAATAATAAGAAATAAATCATTAAACTTTTCCACAAAGCTGGATCGCAAAAAGCGCTTTGTCGTGAATCGCTTACCGGTACTGCGTGAATCTTTGTGACAGCGCCTTTCCACATGCGAATGACGCAGTGCGAAAAATTTGGCTGGTCACGCGACTCCCGATCAATAGACTGAATTTGTTGCATGATTCGGAGCAGGGTCATGCGCCGGGCGGTGGGGTCCGGTCCGGGGTCTTTGCGTTGACGAAGTCCTGGCCGTCCGAGTTCTAGGCAGAATTGTTCGAGTGTGCCTCTCCCGCGGAGCGTGTGGTGGCGCTCCCAGAACGACAGGAAGCATTTCATGGAACTTCTCGAACTCGAATTCTCCCGCGAAATCCATCCGGTGGATGTTATCGAGCAGGTGGCGCACAACAACGACTGGTCCTTCGAACGGGCCGGCGACGACGAGATCTCGATTTCGGTTGCCGGAAGCTGGACCGACTACCACGTTTCATTCTCCTGGATGGAGGACTACGAGGCGCTGCACCTGGCCTGCGCCTTCGACATCAAGGTGCCTGAGGCGCGCGCGCTCGAGGTGATGCGGCTGCTTTCGCTGATCAACGAGCAGATGCTGTTTGGCCATTTCGACTTCTGGGAGCAGGAAGGCGCCATCATGTTCCGCCAGTCGCTGCTGCTGGCCGGTGGGGTCGAGCCGTCGAGCCAGCAGGTCGAGGTGCTGCTGTCGTCGGCGCTGGAAGCCTGCGAATGCTATTTCCAGGCGTTCCAGTTCGTCGTCTGGTCAGGGACTTCGGCCAAGGATGCGCTGGCCGGCGTGTTGTTCGAAACCTACGGAAACGCCTGACCGTCGATGAGTTCGAGCAAGGCCCGAAAACCCGAGATCAGCTTTGCCGATTTCGACCGCATCGACATCCGCGCCGGCACGATCGTCGAGGCCGAGCCTTTTCCCGAGGCGCGCAAGCCGGCGATCAAGTTGAAAATCGACTTTGGTCCCGTGATCGGGGTGAAGAAATCCTCGGCCCAGATCACAAAATACTATACGCCCGAAACCCTGATCGGCCGGCAGGTGTTCGCTGTGGTCAATTTCCCGCCGCGCCAGATCGGGCTATTCATGTCGGAAGTGCTGACGCTCGGCTTTCCCGATGAAGAGGGCGCCGTCGTCCTTGGCGCGATCGAGCGCAGGGTGCCGGACGGCGGCAGATTGTTTTAACCGCGCTGTTGCTCAGGCGGCCAGTTTACGCTTGGTACCCAGCGCTTCTTCGACCGTTTCCATGAACATTTCCGCGCATGCCTTCCAGCTGTAGCGCATCGCGCGTTGCCGCGCCTCGGCGCGGTCGACGTGAAGGGCAGCGAGCGCCGCTTGCCGCAGGTCGTCCGACACCGCGCCGCCGATGCCGTCACCCACAATATCGATCGGTCCGGTGACTGGATAGGCTGCGACCGGCGTGCCGCTGGCCAGCGCCTCTATGATGACGTTGCCGAATGTGTCGGTGCGGCTGGGGAAGACGAAGGCATCGGCCGAAGCGTAGATCTCGGCCAGTTCGTCGTTCGGGCGATGGCCGAGGAAATGGGCATCGGGATATCTGGCCTTCAGCTTCGCCAATTCCGGCCCTTCGCCTACGATCACCTTGCTGCCGGGCAGGTCGAGGTCGAGGAAGGCCGGCAGGTTTTTTTCGACCGCGACGCGGCCGACGCAGAGGAAGATCGGTCCGGGAAATCCCAGGTCCTTTCTTTTGTCCGGCCGAAAATGATCGGTGTCGACGCCGCGCGTCCACGGCCGGAGCTTGGTGAAGCCGCGCGCCGCAAGATCGTCGGCAAGCGACTGAGTGGCAACCAGCGTGCCCTGTCCTGAATTGTGGAAATCGCGCAGCCAGCGATAGGCCCATGCTTCAGGCACCGGCAGGCGCGCGCTCAGATATTCCGGAAAACGTGTGTGATAGCTGGTCGTGAACGGGCGGCCGGCGTTGCGGCAGTAGCGCCGGGCCATAATACCGAGCGGTCCTTCGGTGACGATATGGATGTGGTCCACCTTGCGTGCCTCGATCAGCTGCGCCACGCGGTGCGGCGTCGTCAGCGCCAGCCTGATATCGGGATAGGTCGGCAGAGGCAGGGTGCGAAAGATGTTCGGCGTCAGGAAGTCCGTCTCGACATCGAAGGATTTCAGGGTCTCCGAGAGACGCTCCAGCGTGTGGACGACGCCGTTGACTTGCGGGCGCCAGGCGTCGGTGACCATCAGGATGCGCATGGCGGTCCCTTGGCGGAGAGCTTGATTGCCTTGCCGCGATACCTGAACGGCGACCACGCCGCAGCTCTGGCCTCGCACCGGCGCACCCGGGCAGGCGCGGGGTCGAAATGAGGCCGCAGGGCCGAATCAATCAAGATCGCGCGCTTCATTGGCGCTCTTCACCATGGTTTCATGACGGGCCGATGAAGGCCGGGTCTCGTTGCCGTCAAGCCGGAACCTTGATCACCGCCCGCAGGCCGCCGAGCGGGCTGCGTTCGAGGACGATGTCGCCGCCGTGGCTGCGGGCAATATCACGTGCGATGGAGAGGCCAAGGCCGGTGCCGCTGGCATCGAGGTTGCGGGCCTCGTCCAAACGCACGAAAGGCTTGAATACATCCTCCCGCTTTTCGGGTGGAATGCCCGGACCGTCATCGTCGATGGTGACGAGCAGCGAACCGCGTCCGTGATTGGCATTGATCTCCACCGTCTTGGCATAGCGGAATGCATTGCCGACGACGTTGGACAGCAGCCGGGCAAAGGCATTGGGGCGCACATGCACATGCGGATCGCCGACAAGCACGGTCGACATCTTGCGCTTGCGCAGCGCGGCTTCCTCGCGAAGCTTGTCGAAGAAGGCTTCGAGATCGAACTGACCGGCGTCTTCCGACGCTTCTCCGCGTGCAAAGGCAAGGTAGCCTTCCAGCATCGACTGCATGTCATCGATGTCCTGGTCGAGTGCCTGGGTATCGGCCGCCTTGGTCCCGGCAAGCGCCAATTGCAGCTTGAAGCGGGTGAGGATGGTCCTCAGATCGTGGCTGACGCCGCTCAGCATGGCGGTACGCTGCTCGAGCTGGCGTTCGATGCGTTCGCGCATCTGGATGAAGGCAAAGCCGGCGCGGCGGACTTCTTCGGCTCCGCGCGGGCGAAAATCGCGCGGCATCGGCCGGCCCTTGCCGAAGCTCTCGGCCGCCTCGGCCAGCGTCAGAATCGGCCGGATCTGGTTGCGCAGGAAGGGAATGGCGATCATCAGCAGCACCAGTGAGGTGCCGACCATCCAGATCAGGAAAATATGGGTGTTCGATGCATAGGCTTGGCTGCGGCGCACGAAGACGCGCAGCACCTTGTTCTCAAGCTGGACGCGGACCTCGACGATATTGGAATTGCCGACCGTATCGATCCAGAACGGACGGTTGATCTGGCGGGTGATCTCGGACGAAAGGATCTCGTCGAGGATCGAGAAGAACGGCTTTGGCCCGGGTGGCGGCAGCGGGTCGGGCGGCAGGAGGTCGACCTTCAGTTGCATGCGATCCTGGGCGATGCGGATGACGTTGGCGTAGTCGGCGTCGTGAGGATAGGTCTCTATCAGGTCGATGATGGCGGCGATGTCGCGCACCGTGGCCTGCGACAGGCGCTGCGTCACGGTCTGCCAGTGGCGCTCCATGAAGACAAAGGCGACGACCGACTGCAGCATGATCATCGGCGCGATGACGATGATCAGCGAGCGGGCATAGAGCCGCTTCGGCATGTAAAGCGACACCAGGCGCCAGAAACGGTTCCAGGCGCGCGGCACGGCCTTGAGCGCCCGCGTCGCGCGAGCGCTCAAGCCGCCATCTCCCGGCCGTTCGAGTTGCGTGGTCGCCATTCGTCTTTTCGCTCACCGGCGGCCCGGCAAAGGACCGCTGTCGGCGGCATTCTATTCCACGCTGAGCCGATACCCAATACCGCGCACGGTCTGCAGCCAGACCGGATTGGACGGATCGCGTTCGATCTTGCGGCGCAGCCGGTTGATCTGGACGTCTATCGTGCGTTCGCCGACCTCGGACTCGTCGCCGACAAGCTCATGCCGCGGTATCGTTTCGCCGGCACGCGCTGCGAAGATCGCCAGGATCTCCTGCTCGCGGTCGGTCAGCTTGAGCGCCTCGCCGCCGCGCTTCAGCTCACGCCTGGCGATCTGGAAGGTATAGGGGCCGAAGACCAGCTGTTCGACCTTGGGCGTTGTCGCGGGGCCGCCGCGGCGCAGGATATTGTTGATGCGCAGGATCAGCTCGCGCGGGTCGAACGGTTTTGGCAGATAGTCGTCGGCGCCGGCCTCGAGCCCGGTGATCCGGCTGTCGGTTTCCGACAGTGCGGTGAGCATCAGGATCGGTACGTTTTTCTCCGCCCGCAGCGCCTTGGTGAGGTCGACGCCGCTTTCACCCGGCATCATGACGTCGAGCACGATCAGATCGAAGTCGAGACCGGCGAGCTTGCGCCGCGCCTCTCCGGAATTTCCGGCGACGGTAACGCGAAAGCCGTTTTCGGTCAGATACTGTTTCAGAAGATTGCGGATACGGGTGTCGTCATCGACCACAAGCAGATGCGGCGCATCGTCTTCCGGTGCTGTCGGATGATCAACCCTCTCAATGGTCTCCATGGCTTTTCCCTGACATCTTTGCGGGCACAATGTCGATCTGCGCCCTTAGTTCCGGATTGACCATCGCTTCCAGGAACCGTTCGATAACGGCGCGTTCGGTGGCTCCGGAATCTTCCAATGCAGCATGGATGCGGCGCGACTGTGGCCGCGCCAGCGCCAGCGCCAGGGCACGGCCTTTGGCCGTCGGGTAGAGTTCGCGCTGGCGGCGGTCGCGAGGGCCCTGCAATTGCACGATATGGTCGGTGTCGATCAGTTGTTTGAGCACGCGCGCCAGGCTCTGCTTGGTGATCTTGAGCACGTCGAGGAGTTCGGCGACCGTCAGACCGGGCCTGCGATTGACGAAATGCAGCACCCGGTGATGGGCACGGCCAAAACCGTAATCGGCCAGGATCTGGTCCGGATCGGAGGTAAAGTCGCGATAGGCGAAGAAGAACAGCTCGATGATGGCGAAATCGATGCCGTCCTCGTCGGTGATCGCCGTCCTGATCGGCTCTGCGGCTGCGTGGCTCGTCATCTTTTCTCCGTGTGAAGCAGGAAATTATGTCAGCACTATTGACGTATTTTCCGCGTGATGGTAATTTTTGGCAAGCTTTTCGGCGGATTGCGAACGAAAAGGCAAGCGAAGCCGTTTTTTCCGGAACTTCCTGAGTTTGCCAGACCTTAAATATCCGCCTACGCTTTAGGACAATGGCGGCCTGCAGCGGCCGAAACGAAACACGCAACGACACAATGATGTGCGGGCTGCCGCCCGCGGGAGGTTACCATGGCATCCGTTCCCTTCGACCAACTGGACGGCTTTATCTGGATGAACGGCGAATTCGTCAAATGGGCCGACGCCAAGATCCACGTCTTGACCCACGGGCTGCACTACGCCAGCGCGGTATTCGAGGGCGAGCGCGCCTATGGCGGCGAAATTTTCAAGCTGACCGACCACACCGAACGCCTGCATGAATCGGCGCGCCTGCTTGGCTTCAAGATACCCTACTCGGTCGCCGAGATCGACGACGCCTGCCGTACGCTGTTGAAGAAGCAAGGTTTCCAGGACGCCTATGTCCGGCCGATCGCATGGCGCGGCAGTGAACAGATGGGCGTCTCCGCACAGAACAGCCGGATCAACTGCGCCATCGCCATCTGGCAGTGGCCGAGCTATTTCGACCCGGCGCAGAAGCTCAAGGGCATCCGCCTCGACATGGCCGAATGGCGCCGCCCCGACCCGCGCACCGCACCGTCGAAATCGAAGGCGGCCGGCCTCTACATGATCTGCACCATGTCCAAGCATGCCGCCGAGGCCAAGGGCTATGCCGACGCCATGATGCTCGACTGGCGTGGCCAGGTGGCGGAAGCGACAGGCGCCAACATCTTCTTCGTCAAGGACGGCAAGATCCATACGCCCAAGCCCGATTGCTTCCTCGACGGCATCACCCGCCGCACCGTCATCGGCCTTGCCAAGGACCGTGGTTTGGAGGTGATCGAGCGCGCCATCATGCCGGAAGAACTTGAAGGCTTCCAGCAGTGCTTCCTCACCGGGACGGCAGCCGAGGTGACGCCGGTTTCGGAGATCGGTCCCTACCGATTCGAGGTCGGCGATATCGCCAAGACATTGATGAACGACTATTCTGCGGCGGTTCAACCCAACCACGCGATTGCTGCAGAATAACGAAAGTCACAGGTTTTTTATCAAGTAGGGGCGGTTTTCGGGCCGCCCCTTTTATTTAAGCGTCTGCGCATTTGACTTTCATTCAATTCGGCGTCTCATGATGGCGTCGGCCTGGGAGGCTGGCGGCTATGGAGGGACTGGAAATATGGATATGAACACGCTTCTTCCGATCATTATTCAGGTGATTACGGGTATCATCGGTGGTCAGGCGGTCGGTGCGGCTATCAAGACTGCGGCGATGGGGCAGCTTACCAAAATCCTGGGCGGCGCTGTCGGCGGCGTCGGCGGTGCGGCCATCCTCAACAGTCTGCTGGGTGGCGCGGTCGATCCGGCAGCAGCCGCTACAGCGGCAGGGGCCGGCAGCGCGTTGAACATTTCAAATATAGTTGGCGGTGCCGGCGGCGGCGCCATCCTGACCGGCATCATCGGTGCGGTCATGAACGCGATGAAGAAATAAGCTCCGACGTTTCAGGCTTTTCCAATGGGCGGCTTCGGCCGCCCATTCCGTTTGCCGTTTGTGGAGCGGTGGACGCCGTTCGCGTGTGTCTCTACATCAGGACCTGGTTCAAGGTTAGGGCTTTCCTGACGCGTTCGAGGGGACGCGCAGCGCTCCGACAGCGTGAAAGGACGAATATGGGTCAGCTCAACGCCGGCATCGTGCCGGTCACGCCGTTCCAGCAGAATTGCACCATCCTCTTCGACATGGACGACAGACAAGGCGTTGTCGTCGATCCGGGCGGTGACATCGACAAGGTGCTGGCGGCGCTCGAGGACAATGCGATCACTGCCGGCGCGATCTGGATTACGCATGGCCATATCGACCATGCCGGCGGCGCCATGGAACTGAAGGAGGCGCTCGGTATCGAGATCATCGGCCCGCATGCCGCCGACCGGCCGCTGCTCGCCAATCTCGAGACCCAGGCGAAGCGCTACGGCATCACCGATCCGGTGCGCAACTGTGTGCCTGACCGGTTCCTCGCCGAAGGCGAGACCGTTTCGTTCGGCTCACATGTGTTCGAGGTGCTCCATTGTCCGGGCCACGCACCCGGCCACGTCGTCTACTACAACCGGGCGGCGAAGTTCGCCCATGTCGGCGACGTGCTGTTTCGCGGTTCGGTCGGCCGCACCGACCTGCCGGGCGGCGACCACGCCGCACTGATCGCCTCGATCAAGGAGAAGCTTTTGCCGTTGGGCGACGACATCGGCTTCATCTGCGGCCATGGTCCCGGCGGCCGCTTCGGCGAGGAGCGGCGGAGCAATCCGTTCCTGATCTGAAACCGCTTACCGAAACAAAAAAGCGCGGCCTGTGCGACCGCGCTTCTTTCCGACAGGAAACTGCCTCCGTTAATTGGCGGTGCAGAAATGCTGTTCGCCGTCATAGCCGGTGAACGTGCCGGTACGCGAGTTGAAGCTCCGGTAGCGGTCCGAGCAGTATTCGTACCAGCCGCGGGTCCACGGCTCCGCATAGCTTTCGGCATAGGCTACTCGCGGCTGCACGTAATAACGGCGCACCGGGGCAGGCCGGTAGTATTCATCATCATAGGCCGGATCGTAATAGCGGGGCTGCGGGCTGGCGAGCGCACCGCCGATCAGGGCACCGGCCGCAAGGCCGAGCACGCCGGCCGCAACGGCATCGCCGTGGCCGTGGTGGCGGCGGTGATGGCGCCATTCGTCGGCACTGGCCGCGGGCAAGGTCGCAAGCGTGGTCGCAACGACCGCGGCGGACAGGATGGCAGTCTTGAAAATTCGGTTCATGTCGGTCTCCTTCGTGCCGGCCCGGGTCGTTTTCGGGGGATGCGGTCCGGCTTTAACGAAGATTAATATGCGACCGTGGCTGAACGGGGGCTGAACGAAATTTGACCAGGCGGTTCATCTAACTGGGCGATTCAAGCGTGCGGCAAACACCGCAGGCCAGACCGGCCCACGTCCATTCTGTCCAGGGCTGGTTCAGCCGATCGACAGGTTGACGGCTTTCGGACCCTTGCCGCGCTTGTCCGGCTCGGTGTCGAATGTCACTTTCTGCCCATCCTCGAGACCGGGAAGACCCGACGCCTGCACGGCCGAAATATGGACGAAGACATCCTTTGCCCCGTCGTCCGGCGTGATGAAGCCGAAGCCCTTGGCGTGATTGAAGAATTTGACGGTGCCGGTCTGCGGCATGGGAAGCTCCTTTGATCCCACAAGTCCAGTCTCGGGCCGGCAAATGCCCGGACGGAAATTTGTCCTTTATTTTAGTGCCATCGGCAAGAGAAAGTTTTGCGGGCGCCTGCAAGCATCCCGGAACGCAAAAGGCGCGACGAAAACCGCCGCGCCTTTACAGAATCCAAGTTCACTCCAAAAGCCTTGCAGCATCCTCACACCCCGAAAGGACGCGCGGCACGCTGTGGTTTCAGGCAGCGCGGAGATTGACCGCTTTCGGACCTTTGCCCATACGGTCGGGCTCGACATCGAAGGTGACCTTCTGACCGTCGACGAGCGTGCGCAGCCCGGAAGCCTCGATCGCCGAGATGTGGACGAACACATCCTTGGCGCCGCCATCGGGCGTGATGAAGCCGAAGCCTTTGGTAGCGTTGAAGAATTTAACGGTGCCGGTCTGGGCCATTGGGGAAACTCCTTCACCCGTGTCAGTCTTGGTGGTTCCGCCCGCCGCCTGGCGCCGTGGGCAAGTCCCGGTGGTTGCTTCGGCAGTCATGCATTGGCGCATGGTAAAACCCCCCGCCGAAAACGGGGCTGTCAGAGATTCACAGTATCGGGGAAAGGTCGTCCAAAACGTTCCGCTCTCCGGGTCGCAAATGCCCGAACACAAAATTTATCGCACGGAAACGTGATGCTTGCAAGATACAGCCGCGGGCGGCCCCAACAGGCGCATCCCGACGCATCGCACCGATAGTCCCGGTTCTCCGCGCGGTCATCGGCCAGGCGCCACCCAGGCATGGTCCAGCAAGCGGGGCAGGTGCTGTTTTGGCTTTGCGCCGGCGTAAGCCCTTGGTTCGCCAGTTGCAAACAGGGGTTGCATTTGGCAGCGGAATGACGAGGATCGGCCGGACGCAGGCACCGTTTGTGCAGGCAGGAGTTTCGAGGGAGGAACATTCATGCGGTTTCTTGCGGCAATCTTTCCGCGGCAGGTTTTCTCCATCCTGTTCCTGTCGGCAATTCTCGCAGCCTGCACCGTCGTGGTGGATGATGAGGGACCGGGGCCGCGCCCGCCACGGCCGGGGCCGCAATTCTGCACCAAGCAATATGACCCGGTCTGTGCCCGGCGCGGCGGCGACCGCCAGACCTTCGCCAATGCCTGCCTTGCCGAACGGGCCGGATACCGCATCATCCGTGAAGGCGAGTGCCGTGGCGGTGGTGACGGCGGGGAGCAGACATTCTGTACCCGCGAATACCGCCCGGTCTGTGCCCGTCGCCATGGCGAACTGCGCACATTCCCCAACGAATGCGAGGCCCGCGCGGCAGATTATCGCGTCGTCGATGACGGGCCGTGCTAGCGCACCGGCCTCACTGTTCGTCCGGATAGGCACCATCGGCGGGGCCGACGTAGAGCTCGGCGCCGTCCTCGTTGGAGATGCGCAGGCGATCGGGGATCTGCGGCATCATCAGCGTGTGAAGCAGCGTGGCGGCGCCTTGCAGGGCGGCGCGCAGGTTCGGTGCCTCCAGCGACACTCGATCGAGTATCGCTTCGTCGGCATCGCGCGAGCGGTAGAACTCGATGACGAAGTTCAAGCACGCCTCCAGGCAGATTGTTGTGCGATCGAACCCTAGCCTTTGGACTTGGGTTTCACAGCGGTCTCCGCCTGCTTGACCGCCGAGCCGAAGGGCGAGGCCGGTTTTGCCGCCACCTTCTCCTTCTTGGGCTTGCGTGTCTCGCGATTGCTGCGCTGCTGACCCTTGGCCATTTTCTGATCCCTTATACGTGTTGCGGATTGCTTTCGGCTCAACTGGCCGGGTTGTCGACCGGTTCGAGATTGTCTTCCGTGGTGACCCGCTCATAGGTCTCCTGATCGCTGCGGATACGGTATTGCGGCGAGCCGTCCTTGACCGGCAGCCGGCTCTTGATCTGGAACAGCTCCGCGGTCTTTTGGGCAAGGCCGGTGCGGCTCTTCATGCGGACGGTCTGGCCGACGGTGAAGATATGCGCCGGCGTGTCCGTGCGCCGCGCACTCTGCTGGAAGCGGATCATGTGGCGTTCTCCTGGTCGTGCTGAAGCGCTGCCTCGAGCTCGGCATGGTCAATGGCGACAAGCTGGCTGGTCGCGCTTTTCACCGTCCTTGCCGGCAGATGGATGAAAGTGGCGACGCGGCGCCATGCCGGCCACGACATGCCGTCGATCAGTTCCTCGTCGTGGTCGATGTCATAATCGCCGGCCGGCTGCACGCTATCCAGCCCGCCAAGCACGAAAGGTGCCGCGAAATGCGCGATGGAATGGGTGGTGCGGGCAGACATTCTTGTGCCTCGAAGTTCTCGCTTGTGCCTTGAAGTTCTTGTGCCTTGAAGTTTCGTTCCGGCCTGGCCCCGGAAGCGGAGCCTGCATTGCGGTACCAGGTGTCGGCGATTTGGAAAAGTTTGGCGGGCCGAGAACCCCTGACGCCGCGAGGGCCAAGCATGACCCAAAAACGGTTTCGTACCATTAGTCCGAAAATGCGACTTATTCAAGAAGATTCCGGCCTTTTACCCCTACCAACGTAAAATTACTTTTCTATAGTTATTTGCAGAACGATGATACGATCCCGGTGCACCTCAAAAATTGTTTGAAGAACTTCCGGACAAATTCCTCCGGCATTTGTATTTATTTAGGTATGAAAGGAAGAGAGTCATGAACTCCGAAAGAACACCGGATGTCCCGACAGTTGCAGTTAGTCCCGTCACCAAGCCGATAAAGGTCTTGTCGCCGCGCCTCACGATAAGAAGCGACGAGGCGGCAAGGCGAAGGATTGCCGATACCGACGGCACGGCGCGGCGGGCGCGCCAGCTTGCCGAAAGCAATCGCCTGATTTGACGCGCAGGCCATGACGCTCAATTTTCCCAATCCCAGCCGCTCCTATGACGCGGCGGCCAAGCGCATTCGTTTCGTCGGCCATGACGGCATGCTCGAAGTCCCGTTCTTTGTCGAGGTTGCGGCACTTTCGGCGGCAAACCCGGCTGCAAGCGGAGCCGAGGCCGAATTCCTCAGCGCCTTCGACGCCAAGCGTTCGTCGATCCACGAGATTGCGCGCCAAGCCTACTCGCACGGCCGCAGGAACTTGTATGTGCTGACGCCGGCCGACTTTCGGTAAGTTCCCCGGGGTTCGGAGGTTTGCTTCGTAGCGACCGCCGTCTGCTCTTGCACGTGCCGCAGCGATGGCCTAGATCGCGGCAGGCAGACAACACGGCAGGTTTCCCATCAACAGAGATCCGAGACAACCGGCAGGCGCACGTTACGGCTCAGGCGGACAGCCGCCGCTGGGGCTCGACCAGCACGTGCAGCAGGCGCTGCAGCTGCACCAGGCGGGGCGCCGGCAGGAAGCCGAGGCGCTTTACCGGCAGGTGCTGTCGCAAAAGGCCAACCACCCGGCTGCTGCGCATTTCCTCGGGCTTCTGCTGCACCAGACCGGGCGCAGCGCCGAGGGGCTGGCGCTGATCGAACAATCGGTGCGTCTGCAGCCGAACAATCCGGATTTCCTCAACAATCTGGGCACCGTGTTGCGCGACCTCGGCCGGGTCGCGGCCGCCGCCGATCTCTTCCGCAAGGTGGTGGCGATCCGGCCGGACCAGTTGGCGGCGCGTGACAATCTCGGCTCGTCACTGAAGCAGCTCGGCCAATTCGAAGGCGCCGAGGATATTTATCGCGGCACGATCGGCCGCAACCCGTTCCATGTCCGCGCCCGCGTCGGGCTTGCCGAAACGCTGCAGGAAGCGGGCCGGCTGGATGAGGCACTGACTGTTTTTCGCGAGGCGCTGACGATCCGGCCGAAGGATGCCGATCTTTTGCACGGCCTGGGTGTCGGGCTGATGGAAAAGGGCAATCTCGACGAGGCTGCGGATCTTTTCAGGCAGGCGCTGGCGGTGGACCCCGGCATGGCCAGGGCCTGGCTGATGCTTACCCAGGTCAAGCGCCAGAAGGAGCGCGACGCCGAGCTTGCCCGCATGGAGTCGGAGCACACCAAGGCGCCGCAAGGCAGTCTGGCGCGCATGCAGCTTTCCTTTGGCCTCGGCAAGGCCAATGACGACCTCAGGGAGTATGGCCGCGCCTTCGACTATTTCGCCGAAGGCAACGCGATCCGCCGCCAGGGCATCGACTACGACGCCGGCAAGACGCGCGGCGAGTTCGAGGCGATGAAGGCGGTGTTCGACAAGGCCTTTTTTGAAAGGCACAGGCCGAGCGGGATCGCCGACGACACGCCGATCTTCGTTGTCGGCATGCCGCGTTCCGGCACCACGCTGGTCGAGCAGATCATCGCCAGCCATCCGCAGGTCTATGGCGCCGGCGAGCTCAGCATATTGAAGACGGCGGTCGGCAAGCAGTTTCCACTCGGCATGAAGGGCGGCTTTCCCTGGGGCATCGCCGACATGCCCGACAAAGCCTATGCCGAGGCCGGCCAGGCCTATCTCGACATGCTGCATGCCCGCTATCCGGGTTTTCGGCACGTCACCGACAAGATGCCCGGCAATTTCCTGTTGATCGGTTTCATCCACATGATGCTGCCGCAGGCCAAGATAATCCATTGCGCGCGCGATGCGGCGGCGACCTGCCTGTCGATCTACAAGGTGCACTTCCGCGGCGACAGCCATCGCTACGGCTACGATCTCGACGAGCTCGCCGATTTCCACAATCTCTACACCGATATCATGGCGCACTGGCACGCCGTGCTGCCTGATGCCGTGCACGACGTTCGCTACGAGGATTTCGTCGCCGACCAGGAAGCCCAGTCGCGGGCGCTGATCGCCCATCTCGGCCTGCGGTGGGACGACGCCGTGCTGTCGTTCCACCAGACCGACCGGCCGGTGCGAACGGCGTCGGCTGCGCAAGTGCGCCAGCCGATGTATCAGGGCTCGGTCGACCTGTGGAAGCGCTATGGCGACCGGCTGAAGCCGCTGCTCGATAAACTTGATCGAGGGGCGCCTACAGCTCGATGAAGGGCTGAAAACCGCCAAAGATCATGCGCTTGCCGTCGAACGGCATGGTCTCCCAGTCCTGCTTGAGACGAGGATCGGCCATCACCTTGGCCATCACCGCATCACGATGCTGCCTGGATTCATAGACGACCCAGGAGAAGACGACGACCTCGTCTTCCTTGGCCTGCACGGCGCGCGGGAACGAGGTGACCTCGCCATAGGGTACGTCGTCGCCAATGCATTCGACATAGGCCAACGCGCCATGCTCCTTCCAGACCGCGCCGCCCATTTGCGCCATCTTCTTGTAGGCATCGAGCTTTGCTTTCGGCACCGCCAGCACGAAACCGTCGACATAGGACATCTGTCTTCCTCCATGCGATTGTTTTCCTCTCCCTCTACAGCGGGGAGAGGTGATTTCAGACACAGCCTGCGTGGGATGCTAAGCTGCTTTCACCGGTGCGTTCATGGCCCATTCGACGCCGAACGGATCACGCATATTGCCCCAGCGGTCGCCCCAGAACATCACCTGCAACGGCACGACTTCCTCGCAGCCTGCCTCGATGGCCCGCTTCCACCAGGCGTCGATGTCGTCGCTGCCGAGATGGAGCTGCATGGTGTAGCCCTGCGGCTTCACAGCGGCCATTCCATGCTCGGGATAGAAGTCGGAAAGCATCAGGGTCGAACCGTTGATGTGGAGATGGATATGCATGGTACGGCCCTGTTCGTCCGACGGATAGGCAAAGACCTGCTCGGCACCGAAGGCCTTTTGGTAAAATTCTGCGGCTTTGAAAGCGCCGTCCAGCTGAAGGTAGGGCGTCAATCCGCCAAGCACTTTGGCGGCGGGCTGGGTCTGCGGCTGGTCATTCATGTCATGCTCCTCTTTGCGTCTGGTTTGCCTTTGCGAACCACAGGACGAACGGAACGGCGACGATCCTACACGGCCGATGGTTTTTTGGATTCGAAATGGCGTCTGCCGCGACGGCCAACTGCCACCTTTCAACCTTCGATGCGAATCCGCGGGCTGTTTTGCGCGTCGACGACGATTTCCGGCCAGCCAATATCTTTGCGCAGCTCGATCGGCAATGAAAGGATGGCGCGTTCGCTGCGATAACGGGCGCGAGCCGCCGAGTAACGCGTTACGGCGTGGCCTATGGATGACAGAATAGACATGATGCTTTCTCCTCGATTGGCGCCGGCATCACCGTGTCGGCGTCCCAAGGACGTGGCATGCGATCATCATCCGACAGAGCGCCGGAATTTTTTCCGCAATTTTTCAGCTGCCCGCTTCGGCAACCTCCTGGAAGAACCCCTCCGGGTCGTCGACTTCGGTCAGCCGCCGTTCTTGATCAGCCAGAAGCGGTTGCCAACCGCGCGGATGAAGGAGCGGTCGTGCGAGGCGAGCAGGCAGCTCGCCTGACGTTCCAGCAATTCCGCTTCCAGCGCTTCCTGGCCATCAATATCGAGGTGGTTGGTCGGCTCGTCGAGCAAATAGAAATTGGGATTGGCGAGCCTGAGCGCCAGCATCATCAGCCGCGCCTTCTGTCCGCCCGACAGCACGCCGATCCTGCGCTCCTGCATGTCGATGCTAACGCCGGCGCCCGCCAGCAGCGAGCGGGCGCGCTGCTCGCCGACATCGAATCTGCGCGAGAGCATCGCCAGCGGCGTGTCGTCGCCGCCGATGCCCGACAACGCCTGGTCGCTATAGCCAAGCACGGTCGACGGCGTCACCTTCACGCCTTGCGCTGCCGTTTCCGGCGCGACGATGGCATTCCGGATCAGGCCGATCAGCCGTGATTTGCCGACGCCGTTACGGCCGAGCAGGACGATGCGGTCGCCCTGGCAGATATGGCGCTTGCCGGTGCTGAACAGAACCGTGCCGTCAGGCGTTCCGACCACCAAATCGTCGAGCGTGATCAGCACCTTGGCATGGCTGCCGCGATTGGCGAGCTTGATCGCGCCCGCCGATCTTTCGCGGTGTGCCGGCGCTGCCGCTTCTTCCAGGCGCTCTGCCCGCTGGTTGAGCTGCTTGGTCTTGACCGTCAAAAGGTCGCTGCCGGAATTGATGCCGATATTGTTGAGCTTGGCCGCCTGTCGGCGCAGCTGCTGCGCCACTTTCATGTCGCGCTGGAATTTGCGTTCGGTCGAGGCGTCGACCTCGTCCAGCGCAAGCCTCGCCCGCGAATAGGACCGCGAAAACACCGGCGATTGTTCGGGACGCAGGAACAGCGTGCGGTTGGTCGTCGCGTCGAGGAACGCCCGGTCGTGGCTGGCGATCACCACCGGCACCTCGCGCGGCAGCGCGTTCAGCCAGGTCTCGAGCTGGCTGATCTTGGCGAGGTCGAGATGGTTGGTCGGTTCGTCGAGAAGCAGGACATCGGGATCGGTGACCCAGACGCGGGCGATCAGCGCCAGCCTTTGCCAGCCGCCGCTTAAGGCCCGCATCGGCCGCTCGCGCATCGGCTGCGGCACGTCGAGCGAGTCGAGAACCACATCGACGCGCCATTGCTCGCTTTCGGCCTGCTCGGCCGGCAAGGCGTCGGCCACCACCTCATGAAAGCTGCGCCCGGCCAGCGCGGCGGGGATGATTTGCTCGACATAGCCGACGCGCAGGCCGCGCGTGCGGGTGATGTCGCCTGTGGTGGCTTCGAACTCGCCCGTCAGGCACCTCAACAAAGTGGATTTGCCGCGACCATTGGCGGCGACGATGCCGAGCCGGTCGCCGGCGCCGATGGTGAGGTTGAGATGGGAGAAGAGCGGCGCACTCATGGTGACGCCGAGGGACTTGAGGCTGATCAGGGCCATGTCGATTTCTCTGGTCTGTCCGGAGTGATTCCGGCTGATGCACTTTGACGGTGCGCAGGCTGGCCATCAGGCTCGGCGTTGCAGCACCACGAAGGGCGGACCAAAAAAATCGAAGCGGGAAGAAAAACCCGGACCGTCTCTGGTCAGCCCTGCAAGCAAGCTCGCAGGGCAGAGACAGGGCCGCGCTGACGGTGGTGGTCGAAATACACGCAGCCCTCCTTTCAGAATGTTCGAGTATAGGGATTGGGTTACACCAGCGGCGGGGCGGATGGCAAGCGGTTGGCACTGGAGTGAGCGGAGCGCCGAAGCTGCCAATCTCCCCCCTTGTGGGGGAGATGTCCGGCAGGACAGAGGGGGGCGCGAAGGATCGCTACCGTCCCGGCCGACCCGTCTTGCCGGTGCGGCGCTTTTCGCGGCGGGCGTCGGCGGGATCCTCGTAGGAGCCGATACCGGCACGCTGGCGGACAATGGGTTTGGCGGAAACGTCGTGTTCCTTCGCGCCCCCCTCTGCCCTGCCGGGCATCTCCCCCACACGGGGGGAGATTGGCTGTGGTTTCGCCGGCACTTTTCCCTCAACCGGCTTCTCGGTCCGCCGCACCGTCATCTCGTCCAGTGAGTTCTTCCTGAACAGCGGCTTGGTCGGTTCACCCGGTATACCGAAATCCGAGCCGTGCGCCTCCTGCGCCGACTGTTTCTTGAACAGCGAACGGGACACCGCGCCTGACGGCGTCGGCATGTCGGTCCCAGGTCCCATATCGTCCAACGAAGGTTTCGCGAACAGCGGCTTCTTGACCGGCACGGCGCCGTCGGCGCCCATTTCGTCGAGCTCCGGCTTGCGGAAGAGGTTGGGCCGTGCAGCCTTGGCTGCCTCTTCGGCGGCACGTGCCTCGTCGAGCTTGCGGAAGCGCTCCTGTTCCTCTGATGTACGATGTTTGGCCACGCCCTTGTTGTGCTTGCCTTTTTCGCGGCCCGAGACCGGGCTTTCCATGTCGGCATATTTGGCCAGCGGATCGTCGGAGATGGACAGTTCCATCTCGCGCAGCCGCTTGATCTCGTCGCGGATGCGGGCCGCCTTCTCGAAATCGAGATTGGCGGCGGCGTCGCGCATCTGCTTGTCCAGGGCGTCGAGATGCGCCTTCAGATTGTTGCCCATCATCGCGCCGGCGCTGTCGGTGAACTGCGAAATGTCGGCGCGGACATGGTCCTTCTCGTAGACTGAATCCAGGATGTCCGAAATGCGCGACTTGACCGATTCCGGGGTGATGCCGTTGGCCGCGTTCCACTCCATCTGCTTTTCGCGACGGCGGTTGGTCTCGGCCATCGCCCGCTCCATCGAGCCGGTGATCTGGTCGGCATAGAGGATGACCTTGCCGTCGACATTACGCGCGGCACGGCCGATGGTCTGGATCAGCGAGGTTTCGGAGCGCAGGAAGCCCTCCTTGTCGGCGTCGAGAATGGCGACGAAACCACATTCTGGAATGTCGAGACCTTCGCGCAGAAGGTTGATGCCGACCAGCACGTCGAAGGCGCCGAGGCGCAGGTCGCGCAGGATCTCGATGCGCTCCAGCGTGTCGATGTCGGAATGCATGTAGCGGACGCGAATGCCCTGCTCGTGCAGATACTCGGTCAAGTCCTCGGCCATGCGCTTGGTCAGGACGGTGACCAGCGTGCGGTAGCCGGCTTTTGTCGTGTCGCGGATTTCGCCGACGACATCGTCGACCTGCGTCTTGGCCGGACGCACCTCGACCGGCGGGTCGATGAGGCCGGTCGGGCGGATGACCTGCTCGGCGAAGACGCCGCCGGACTGCTCCATCTCCCAGCCGCCGGGCGTCGCCGAAACCGCGACGGAAAGCGGGCGCATGGCGTCCCATTCCTCGAAGCGCAGCGGCCGGTTGTCCATGCAGGACGGCAGGCGGAAACCATACTCGGCCAGCGTCGCCTTGCGGCGAAAGTCGCCGCGATACATGCCGCCGATCTGCGGTATGGTGACATGGCTTTCGTCGACAAAGACCAGCGCATTGTCGGGAATGTATTCGAACAAGGTCGGTGGCGGATCGCCCGGCTGGCGGCCGGTGAGATAGCGCGAATAGTTCTCGATGCCGGCGCAGGAGCCGGTCGCCTCCAGCATCTCCAGGTCGAAGCGGGTACGCTGCTCAAGCCGCTGCGCCTCAAGCAGGCGGCCAGCCTTTTCAAGCTCTTGCAGGCGATACTTCAGCTCTTCCTTGATCGACTTGATGGCTTGATTCAAGGTCGGGCGCGGCGTCACATAGTGCGAATTGGCGTAGATCTTGACGCTCTTCAGCTCGCCGGTTTTCTGGCCGGTCAGCGGATCGAATTCGGTGATCGCCTCGATCTCGTCGCCGAACAGCGAGATGCGCCAGGCGCGGTCCTCGAGGTGGGCCGGGAAGATCTCGATCGTGTCGCCGCGCACCCGGAACGAGCCGCGGACGAAGTTGATGTCCTGGCGCTTGTATTGCTGGGCGACGAGGTCGGCGAGCAACGCGCGCTGGTCGAGACGGTCGCCGATCTGCATCTGGAAGGTCATCGCCGTATAGGTCTCGACCGAGCCGATACCGTAGATGCAGGACACCGAGGCGACGATGATGACGTCGTCGCGCTCGAGCAGCGAGCGCGTCGCCGAATGGCGCATGCGGTCGATCTGCTCGTTGATCGAGGATTCCTTCTCGATGTAGGTGTCGGTCCGGGGCACATAGGCCTCAGGCTGGTAATAGTCGTAGTAGCTGACGAAATACTCGACGGCGTTTTCAGGGAAGAATTTCTTGAACTCGGAATAGAGTTGCGCGGCAAGCGTCTTGTTGGGCGCCAGGATCAGAGCGGGGCGTTGCGTCTCTTCGATTACCTTGGCCATGGTGAAGGTCTTGCCCGAGCCGGTGACGCCGAGCAGCACCTGGGTGCGGTCGTTGCTGTTGACGCCCTCGACGAGATCCTTGATCGCGGTCGGCTGGTCGCCGGCCGGCTCGAAATCCGAGACCATCCTGATGGCGATGCCGCCTTCGGATTTCTCCGGCCGGGCCGGGCGGTGCGGCGTCCACAGCACGCCGTCCTTGTGCAGCGGATTGCCGGATTCGATCAGCGCCGACAGCGCTGCCACAGTGGCGGTAACGCCGCTGGAGGTCATCGTCTCGGCATCTTCGAGAGAAATGTCGAGGCCGGCAACCGGATTGAGACCGGCCGCAGTGCGCTCCCGCGCCGAAGCCGCGCCGCCCATCGAGGTGCCGCGTGCCGTACGGCCGGGGGAAGAGGAGCGTTCGGGGATCTTTTTCGCCGGCTTCGCTAATTTGCCGCCGACTTTGCCGGAAATGCGCCCTTCCTTCTCGGCTTCCTGCTCGATCTGCTCGGCCCAGTCGGTAATCGAGCCGGTCAGCGGCGCGCCGCTGAACTCGGCCTGCGGCGCCTCGGCAAAGCCACCCTTGTACAGAGGCTCCGAGGCATCGAGAAAATCGGTCAGCGGACTGCGCCGCTTGGGCGGCGAAGCGCGCTCGTCATTCGCCGGCGGCGGCGTTTTCTTGTCGGAGAGTCTGGCCATGGCCCGAATATGGGAGGTATCGGCCAAAATGGAAAGAGCGGAGTGGCGGGTGGCGCGAGGCGCAATTTGGCTGCTGACAGCAGGCTGTCAGGAGTGACGTCTAAGCACGCCCTCAGTTGAACCAAACGGCGAACGTCAGAAACCCGGCGCCGCCGAACTGGCGCTGGATCTGGTTGAACTCCTCGCTGGTGAGAACCTTGCCGCGTTCGAGATAGGGCGCGATGGCCGGGCCGGTGATCGACAGCACCAGGTCGAAGGGCTTCGGCTCGTCGAAGAAGCGCTTCATGTTGATGCCCTTGTCGGCGATGCGGAAATGCGGCAGCAAGCTGCGGCCTTCCAGGAGATCCTCGGCCATGGCCAGGGCGGCGAGCCAGGCCTGCACCTGCTGCTCGCCGACCTCGAGGCCGGTGAGCGGGCTGGCGCCTTTCTGTTGCGGCCCGGGCAGCCATTCGCGGTCATTGTCGGTTTCGGCGCGGATGGCTTTCCAGTCCTCGCGCGACAGCCGGATCATTTCCACGAGATGGCGGCGTGCCGCTTGCCGGCGTTCAGGTTCGACCACTTGCCAGTTGATGAGATGCACCAGGGAGATGAAGTCGGCGAGGCGCCATTCGGACGTCAGAATGCCGCCGCCCATGCCACCGTCCAGCGGCACGAGCGTATCCTGCAGCGGCAGTTTTGCGCGCGGGAACAGCATGTGGAAGGAGCCGTCGAACGTGTTCCTGAAATCATGCGCCAGCCAGAAGTCGGCCTGCGCCATCAGGAACTCGGCATAGCCCTGCAGCCAATAGCCGTCGGCGCGGTCGAAGCGGAAGGCGAGGGCGGCATCGGCCGGCGCGCCGCCCGTGCCTGACAGAGAGGCCATGATCGCCGCGGCGCTTTCGTCCGGCGCGATCTGGCCGTCCTCGTTGAGGTCGATGCCGAGGCGGGTTAGGTCGATGACCATGCCGATGTCCGCGTCGGCGGGTACCGAACCCAGCGTAGCTGCGGATTTCTCCAGCCGGTCGCGGAAGGCGACGAGAATGGCGCGGAATTGCTCGTAGGTCAGCGGCTCGGGATTGGCATTGTCCGGCACCGGCAGCCGCATCAGCGGCAGCATGAAGGATTGCGGGCTTTCGAAACCGTGGTGGTGCAGGCCGCCGGCCAGGATCTCCAGCGCGGTGAAGAATTCGCCGGCGCCGGCGGCGTAGGTCGCGGCCGGATCGCCGGGCGCGGCGGCTTCCAGCGCGGCAAGAGCGCTGTCGCGTTCAGCTACGGTTTTTGCCTCAAACAGGGCCGCCGCTTTGGGAGCCGCGGCGCTGGGTGAAGCCAGCGGGAGGAGAAGAATGATGGCGCACGCCACCAGCCTGGAAAAACGCTTCATCGTGATCGCCCCTTTTGTCGCTCCGCAGTGGATCATACACGCATTTGATTCGCTGCGCCTGTGGCCCTGTGGTTCACCGATGACAGTCGACGCTTCAATCAATCCGGCGGACGGTCTACACAAGGCAAACGATTGGGCGTCGCGTGTCGAACTATCCGCTTTCCTACAAACTGTCCTGGCTGCCACGCTTCCTCTGGCCTTCGCTCGATGGCGACGCGCGCGGCTTTGCACCGGCGGCCGCAGCCCTGCTCGAACCGCTGCCGGCGCGGACGGTGCGGCTGGCTTTCGTCGGCGATATCTCGGCGGTGGCCAATCGCCGCGCGCCGGACTGCGATCCGGCGATTGCGGCACTGCTTGCCTCGGCCGATCTAGTGGTCGGCAATTGCGAAAGCCCGGTGGTGGAGCGGCCGAGCGCTGTTTTGGGTACAAGGTTTGGCACGCATCACGCGATGAGCGAGCGGTTCCTTGCCGAGGCCCTGGCCGCCGTCGGCATCCCGCGTGAAAAACTGGTACTGTCGCTGGCCAACAACCATGTGCTCGACCAGGGTATTGCCGGCTTCGACGAGACCGTCGCCGCGCTGGAGCAATTAGGCATCCGCACGATCGGCACTGCGGCTCCGGTCGAGCGGTTTGCGGTTGGTTCGCTGACCATTGGCCTTGCCGCCTTTACCTTGTGGCGCAATACCGGCGCGGCTCAGTTCGCGGGCCGAGTCTCGATGCGAGGCGATCCGACGCAATGGCCGCACGATGCCGCTTCGGGTGTCGACCTCCTCTGCGCGGTGCCGCATTGGGATTGGGAATTCCGGCATTTTCCGCGTGCGAAGACGCGGGCACTGGCGCGGCTTCTGGCCGAACATGGCGTCGGCCTGGTGGCCGGACATCATGCCCACGTCGTGCAGCCGATCGAGCGGATCGGCAAGACGCTCGTTGCCTATGGGCTCGGCGATTTCTTCGGCACCGCCTTCGCGCGCCAGCCATGGCCGGGCCGCATCGGCGCCATTCTCGTCGTCGACATCAGCGACGATCCCGGCACGCGCGGGACCATCGCCGCCTACCGGCTGCATGCCTTCATGCGGCTGCGCGCCGGCGATCACGAGCGGCTGATGCCGGTCGAAGCGCTGGCGGGAAAATCCAGGCAAAGGGTTCTGGCCCGCCTCGATGCGATCTTCGGTGCCGGGCGCTGACGGCTGCGCTGACGCGGTCCATCAAACCGGCTATCATGCCCAACGCGGGCGGGCTTGTGGCGGCGGGTGGGTGATGGAAACTGCGGATTTCATGCCGAGCGAAGCGGTGATCGCCGGCCTCAGGAAGGACATCGAGGCCTACGAGGCGCAAAGGGCTTCGGCCTATCGCCGGACGCGCTGGCGGGTGCCGCTGTTCATCGGATCGGTGGTTGTCTTCGTGGTGTTTGTGGCCTGGCTCTTCAACGGGGTTGCCGACCCGAACGAGCAGTGGTTCTCGACCCCGCATGTGTTCCTCTATATCGGCGGATTCCTGGCGACGATCCTGCTCTATCTCCAGGCGATCAGGCCAGCGCGCAAATTGCAGCAGTCGTTCCGCAACACCTTGCTGCCGATCGTCTTCGGCTTCATCCAGGACGTGCGCTATCAGCATGGCGTAACGCCGAACTCCTTCGATCGGCTGCCACGCGAGACGATTGGCGCGTTCAACCGTTCATATTTCGAGGACGTCGTTTCCGGTCGGTACGAAGACTTTGCGTTCGAGCTCTATGAGGTGACGCTGCTGGAGAGGAACGGCAAGACCACATCGCAGGCCTTCAAGGGCGTCATTATCGCGTTCGACACCATTGCGCCGTTCCCGGGAAAGTTGGTGGCGGCGCGCCGTGCCAATATGGTGGTCGGTTTCTTCCGAGGCATGTTCGGCGGCAAGACGGAACAATTGTCATGCGGCGTACCCGAACTCGACGCCGCCTATGAGTTCCACACCGACAACATCGAAGCGGCGCGGCCGCTGGTGACCGGCCGGCTGGCGCAGGCGCTCGAATGGCTCGGCGAAACATGGCCGAAGGAACCGGCACGCGTCGCGCTCAACGGCAGCGACGGCTTTCTGCTGCTTCCGCAGACGAAGAACTTCTTCGAACTGCCGGACATCTCTGTGCCGCTCGACTATGCCAAGCATGTTGCGCCGATGATCGCCGACCTGGCCACGATCCTCGCGACCGCGGCACTGGTGCGCAAGATCGGGGCGAGGGACGAGGAGGCGGATTAGTCCGGCTGGGCGGTCAGCAATCGAAGCCGTATTGGCTACGCATGTAGTCGACTTCTTCCTTCGACATCGACTTGAACATCACACAAACGGTGAAACTGCCAACCTGGTGACCGTTTCTGGTGTATCCCCAGTCGGAAATATCGTCTCGGTTGAATTCGATATACTGGCCAGCCACGACGTTGTGGACACTATGTGGCTCATTCGCCAATATCCCCACGAATCCGTTTTCGGTCCGCTGGAACGGGATGACCCAGAAGTGTTCGGTGACGTTTCCGTCCTTGATCATCACCTTCAGTTTGAATGTGTCCGTTCCAGGTGGCGGTGTCTGGGATAATGCCAGGAATTCATCCAAGCTGGCACGTGCCTGTGCAGTCGCCGCCGCCATATCTGGATCGTCAGGCGCGACTGCGACGACGCTGTCGTCGCCCTGACTGGAATCCTGAGCCTCAGCGGATATCGGAGCAAGCGCTAGCATCAGGGACAGAATCGCGCGGGACAGGTGCTTCATGGAATGGCGCCCTTACAATGGTCAGCATCATCATGGATCCGTTCGTATTTTCAATCATAGCGCGAAAAATACCTTCGCTGCAACCATAAGAAAATGCTCCTGATGCCGCAACTGCCGCTCTAGTTCTGCTACGCACTCCGGCTATGGTTTTTGCCGGAAGCTCGCGCTATCTCTGAGGCGGCGAGGGGTAGCATGGTCGAAGAACGCAAGGGGTTTCGCCTGTCGCGGCGGCTGCTGCTGGGGGCGGCGGTGGTGGGCGGCGCGATGCTGTGGGGCGGCACGACCGTGGCGCGGCTGGCGCGCGGTCCGTCCGGGCAGAAGAATTCCGGGCGCATTGCCGACATTGACGGGATCGACCTGGCTCAGAAGCCGCTGGAGGGCCCGCCAGCCTACGATCCGGCGCTACCATGGCTGACCAAGGGCGGCGACATCAACGATGCCAGCGGCCTGTCGATGACGCCAGTCTACGGCGTCATCGAAGTCAGCGAGGAAGACCACATTGCGAGCGCGTTGGCCTTTGCCCGCACCAATGGCCTGAAGGTCTCGATCGCGGCGGTGCGCCATTCGATGGGCGGCCACGCTTTCGACGACAACGCACTGGTCCTCGACATGCGCAAATTCAACAAGGTCAGCGTCGATGCGGCGACGAAGACGATGACCTTGCAGCCCGGCGCGCGCTGGCACGACATCCAGAACCTTTTGCACCCGCGCTTCGCGGTGAAGGCGATGCAGTCGACCGACATCTTTTCGGTCGGCGGCTCGCTGTCGGTCAACGCGCATGGCATGGACCACCAGGCCGGCTCGGTCGCCGGCTCGATCCGTTCGATGCGGGTGATGCTGGCCGACGGTTCGGTGACAACCTGCTCACCAGCCGAAAAGACCGAGCTGTTCCGCCACGTCGTCGGCGGCTACGGCCTGTTCGGCGTGGTGCTGGAGGCGACGCTCGACATCGTCGACAACGCCGTCTACCGGACCTCGCGCGAGATCATCAAATCGGACGACTTTCCAAAGTTCTTCGCCGAGGTGCTGGAGCCAAACAGGGCGATCGGTCTGTTTTATGGGCATCTGTCGACTGCGCCGGGCAATTTCCTCGAGGATATGATCGTCTACCGCTATGACAAGGTGGCCGACCAGCCGCCGGCCGACCAGCCGGCAATCGGCGAACCGGGTTCGGTCGGGCTCAAGCGGGTGATCATCAACCTGGCGAAATGGGGCAGCCTGTTCCAGGAGCTGAAATGGTTCACCGAAAAGACACTGGAGCCGCAATTCGAGAGCTGCACGGTGGCGCGGACGACGGCAATGGCCGAGGGCGAGGCCTGCCTCGTCACGCGCAACAATCCGATGCACGATTCAGTGCCGTATCTGTTCAACGATCTGCTCGATGAGACCGACATCCTGCACGAGTATTTCATCCCGCGGGCGGCCTATAGCCCGTTCATCGCGGAAGCGCGCGAGATCCTGCGCAACCAGAGTCTGGCGGTGCTCAACGCGTCGGTACGCATCGTCCACAAGGAGGATGTGGCGCTGAACTATGCGCCGGAGCCGGCCTATTCGCTGGTGCTCTACATCAATCAGCCGACAGACGCCGACGGCAATGCCAGGATGCGGGCGCTGACAAGGGCGCTGATCGACGTGACGATCAAGCATGGCGGGCGTTTTTTCCTGCCCTACCAGCTTCATTATACGGGCAAGGAACTTCTTGCCTCCTATCCGGAACTGCCGTCCTTCCTGGCGAAGAAGCGGCAATACGATCCGGGCGAGCTGTTTTCGTCGATTTTTTATCGCGCCATCAAGGCACTGATCGGCACGGCCTGAAGCGGCGGTTACAGACCGTCAGGCAGCTTCGTCGCCAGCCAGTTCGCCGAACGCCTGGCGATGCCGATCGTTGCCGATGCGGCGCGGTCGAGATCGGTCTTGACCACGGCGTAGCCGGCCTTCGTGCGGTAGAGCACGGCGCGGCCGCCATCGACCGCCGCTTCATAGGCCACCGGCCGGACGGCTTCCGTTTCCGTCGCCGTAGCCTGCGTTCCGACCGCAGCACTGGGCCGATGGCTCAGTTCCGGTGGCAGCGGGTCTGTCGCTGCCGTGCTGGCCGTCGTCAATTCAGGCTCGGAAGCGGTCGCAGCGAGCTGCGATGACGAAGACGAGTTCTGTGTCCGGCAGATGCCCGAGACCAGCGGATAGTCGAAATTGCGCTCGTG
Organism: Mesorhizobium sp. M1329; assembly: GCF_040318035.1. Taxonomy (NCBI): domain Bacteria; kingdom Pseudomonadati; phylum Pseudomonadota; class Alphaproteobacteria; order Hyphomicrobiales; family Phyllobacteriaceae; genus Mesorhizobium; species Mesorhizobium sp. M1329. The sequence continues at coordinate 255,692 of NZ_JAMYLN010000004.1, forward strand.
CAGCATCTGGCTTTTCATCGCCGCTTCGCATTCGGCGATGGTCGACCATTTGGCGGGCGTCTCGCCGATATATTCGCAAAGCCTGGCGTCGCAATCGCAGCCGACGATGGTCATGGCGACAAGGGCGGTCTTTATCACGGTCTTGTCCCTCCGAGTTGCCTGGCGCATGTGCGCAGGACAAATTGCTGCGGCATCATCAATCATTGCGGAACAAGGCGGGATTTGGCCGCGATTGTGGAATGAGCGTGGCGGAGCCTCACGCAACGTCTTGTCGAGGCGGGCTGTGACCGAAAGGCCTCAGTAATCGTAGACGTGCTCGAGCCTGGCGCCCGCCGTCATCAGCGCCGGCAGCACGAGGTGCAGTTTGCGCACGGCGACGGTCAGGCCGGTGCGGCGCGTGGAGGGTTCCGCCGGAAGCGGGTAGCTGAACAGTGCGCGCGCACCTTCGGGAACATTGATCTCGTCATTGGAAAGCATAGTGACCATGATCTCGTCATTGCCGCCGATCTCGACGAAGGAGACGCCCTTGCCGATCAGGCGCGGGATCATGTCGGTGAACACCTGGTAGCGCCTGGTGACGAAGACCGTGCCGTCGGCGCCGAGATCGCGCTCCAGCAAGGTGTCGGGCTCGTTGCGCGTCACCTCGCTGACCGGACCCTTGGCCCAGACGTGAATGTCGAGCAAGGCCGGGTCGGTGGTGGCGGCGAGCGCCGACTTGATCAGATCGGCGTAGCCCTGCTTGATGGTGTCGGCGAGGCCGAAGGCGAGCTTGCGTTCGCTGGTGCGGACGGCGCTATCGTCCGCTGCCGGCTGGACGGCAAACAGGCCGGCACGCTTTTCGGCATAGGGAAACTGGTACCACGGCACCTGGTCGAGAAAACCGGCATAGTCCGCCGCCACCTTCGCCTGGTAGATGTCGACCGCGGTGCGCTTGCCGGCTGTCGCTTCGGTGACGCGGCCGACCGTATTCTCATAGGCCCACTGGATAGCGTGCTCGATCGTGTGGCTGGTGCCGATGATCACCAGCATCTGGTGGTTGTCGAGGTTGAACTTGTAGGTGGAGCTGGCGCGGATGACCATCGCATAGTCCTGCCAGAAGCGGCCGATATAGGAGAGATAGGGAAAACCGCTCGGCTGGTTCTTGTCGACGAAGCCGGCATATTCGCGGGCGGCGTAGACGATGGCCCATTCCGGATAGGTGAGAAAGGTCGATTCCTCCGGCCGCTGGTAGCCGGGGATCTCGGCACGGACCTTGTCGGCCAGCGCCTTCGGCGGGGCACCCTCAGTCACGCCCGGCAATGGTGTTGTGTCCAGCGACGGCGTCGTGAGAAAGCCGTAGGCCAGCCCGGCGATCGGGATCAACACGATAATGACGACGAGCCAGAGGATCGCCTTGATGATGCGCTTCAGCCAGAGGAACAGGAACATGGCCGGTCAGGCCGCGGCGAAATGGTCGTACACACGTTTCGACAGCCAGAACCCGACATAGACGGCGAAGCCGCCGATGACGATGTGCGGCAGGTTGGCGAAGAAGCGAGCCGGGAATTCGATGTCGTTCAGGGAGCGGAAGCCGTTGATGAAAATGCCGCCATCGAGGCAGCCGGAACCGGTGACCAGGCCGAGCACGCCGTCGAACAAGTAGACCGAGCCGAATAGCTTGAAATAGAACACCGCCTGGCGGTGCGAGATGAAGGCGGCAGCCAGCGCCCAGACGCCGGAGAAGGCGTGCAGCAAATCGTCGTACCATTGCAGCGAGAACAGGCCGAACAGATTGCTGCCGGCATCGTTGAAGGCCGGCACATAGCCGATGGCAACAACACCGAAGAACAGGAAGGCATAGGCAACAGCAAGCTTCTGGATGAGCGTCATGAAATGTCCCCCTGCCGTCAGCCCTTTTAAACGGCCCCCGACGGCAAATGGATAGTAGCTGATTTTGGCGCAGGGTGAAGCGTCGCCGGCAAAATCGTCTAGCGAGGCCACAAAGACAGTCGGCGCCGGGATTTCTCCCAGCGCCTCCCTGTCAGATCAGGACACGGTCGCGGCAGCAACTCCCGAAAGATGTCGCGCCATGCCGGCCTTGATTTTGACGGTCCTGCCAGTCGCCGCCCGAGGGCAGCGTCCGTTCCGGACCACGCCGGTCTCCGCTCGTGCGAGCTTTGCCCAGCGCGCCATCGAAGGTTTTTGCCGTCCTTCATGGCAGCATCGGTCCGCCGTCGGCGTTCGCACGCTTTCCGCGGCCCCGTAGGTCTCGGCGTCCATCCCTCCAACAGGCAAGCCTGTTCTCGTTCAGGGCCGTACGGGCCTCAGGAAATCCGCCGTTCCGCTTTGCCTTTCGGCGTGGCGATCGGTAGCCGCCTGAGATGGGTTTAATGTACGCCGGATAAGCGTTTGGCGAAACCGCCGCGAGCCTGTGGATAGCGGGATTATCGGGGACTGAGTCCGGCACTGGAGCGATTGCCGATCTTCGACGCCCACCGCCTGCCGGCGGCCGGGATTTGGCGTCTCGATGCCGAAACCGCGTTATTGGGCGTTCGTCCCTTGCCCCGCGGGCCGGCGCGGGCTTCAATGCCGGCAAATAATTGGAAGGCGTGTTCGATGGCCTTGGGGAGGGCGGGCTTGAAGGTCGCGGTGGTTCTCAATCCGATCGCCGGCGGCGGCAGGCTCAAGCGGCATTGGCCCGAGGTTGCGGCTTCGCTGAAAAGACATTTCGGCGATTTCGAGCTGCGTGAAACGCAGGCCGAGGGGGACGCCGAACGGCTGGCGCTCGACCTTGCCGCCATCGGCTTCGAGCTGGTGATCGCGGCAGGCGGCGACGGCACTGCCAGCGAGGTCGCCGACGGGCTGCTGAAGGCTTTCCGGGAGAGCGGCCGGACGGCCGAACTCGGGCTGCTGCCTTGCGGCACCGGCATCGACTTCGCCCGCGGGCTCGGCCTGTCGAACAATGTCGATCTGACGCTGAAGCGGATTGCCGAGGCCAAGCCGCGCAAGGTCGATGCCGGCTGCATCAGTTATGTCGACGACCATGGCGCACTGGCCAGCCGCCATTTCATCAACATCGCCAGTCTCGGGCTTTCCGGCGCTACCGACCGCGCGGTCAACGCCGACAAGCGCAAGGGCAAGGTTTCGGCCAGGGCGCTGTTCTACTGGCGCACGGTCTGGGAATTCCTCCGTTACCGCTTCCAGGAGGTTGCGATCACCATCGACGACGGTGCCCCGGTCGAGGCGCGCATGGCACTGGTGGCGGTGGCCAACGGCAAATTCTTCGGCGGCGGCATGATGATTGCGCCCGACGCCGAGCTTGACGACGGCGAGTTCGACATCGTCATCCTGCGCGCCGCCGGCAAGCTGAAGCTGATCTGGGACATCCGCCTGCTCTATGGCGGGCGGCACCGCAACCATCCGGCGATCACCATCCTGCGCGGCAAGAAAGTGGTTGTCGAGCCGCTCGGCGATGTGCAAAAGAACGCCGCGCTGATCGACATAGACGGCGAATCGCCGGGTCGCATACCGGCGACCTTCGAAATCCTGCCCGGCGCATTGACGCTGAGATATTGAATCAAGCCGTTGAGGGATTGATTCAAGTTCTTTCGGCGGTGATTCCTATCCTGCGTCCAACACGTTGAAATCGCGTGATATTGTCGCCCGCTCGACAGGTCACGGCATCAGCGGCGTCTGCATCATCTGCAAATGCAGGTCCTTGCCGGTCCAGGGATGCGCCTCGCAGACGGCTTCGTCGAGCTCGACGCCGAGGCCGGGCTCCTTCGACGGGATGACGTTACCGTCCTGCCATTCGATCTTCTTCTTAAGCAACTTCTCATGAAAACCGTCCCACTGTTTCAGCGATTCCAGAATGAGGAAGTTGGGCAGCGTCACTGCAAGCTGAATGTTGGCGGCGCCGACGATCGGTCCGGAATAACAGTGCGGCGCGACCTGGATGTGATAGGCCTCGGCCATGGCGGCGATCTTCTTGGTTTCGAGAATGCCGCCGGAGCGGCCAAGGTCGGGCTGAAGAATGGTCGCGGCACGGTTCTCGATGACCCGGGCAAATTCGAATTTCGTGGTCAGTCTTTCCCCTGTCGCGATGGGGATCGAAGTGCCCCTTGCGACTTGAGCCATCACTTCGGGCATGTCGGGCGGCACCGGCTCCTCGAACCACAGCGGATCGTAGGGCTCGATGGCGCGGGCGAGGCGCAGCGCACCCGATGCGGTGAACTGGCCGTGCGTGCCGAACAGGATGTCGGCTCTGGTGCCGACCGCCTCGCGGATCGCCTTGACCATGCGGGCGGAGAGGTCGATGTCGACGAGGCGCGGCTGGTGGCCGTCGAAGGCGGTGTAGGGGCCGGCCGGGTCGAGCTTGACGGCGTTGAAACCCTGCTCGACATATTCGAGCGCGCACGCTGCAGCCAGATCGGGATCGTTGTAGACGTTCTTGCCGCGGGCGTCCTCGGAGTGGACGCTGCCGCTGTGCGGGTAGAGGTAGGTATAGGAACGCAGCGTTTCGTGTACCTGGCCGCCAAGCAGCTTGTAGACTGGCTTGCCGGCCTCCTTGCCGATGATGTCCCAGCAGGCGATTTCGAGCGCCGAGAAACAGCCCATGCCCGACACGTCGGGGCGTTGGGTGAAGCCGGATGAATAGGCTCGGCGGAAGAAGTTTTCGACGTCGTGCGGATCGCGGCCGACGAGATAGCGCTCGGCCATGTCCTCAACCATCTTCGCCGTGACATGAGCCGAGAAGGTGGCGTTGTAGGCTTCGCCATAGCCGACGACGCCGCCATCGGTGGTGAGCTTGACGAAGATGAAATACTTGCCGCCGATGCCGGGCGGCGGATTGCCGACAACCCAGGTCTTGACGTCGGTGATTTTCATTTCTGATCCTCCAGAACCAGTTCGGCGCCCTTCCATCCGGTCATGATCGCGGCGGCGTTGGTGTTGCCGGTGATGTTGTCGGGAAAGATCGAGGCGTCGATGACGCGCAGGGATTCGAGGTCGTGCACCTTCAGGCGCGGATCGACGACGGCGCGCGCCGCGTCCGGCCCCATGCGGCAGGTCGAGACCGGGTGATAGACGGTGCCCGAGCGCTTCCTGAAATCCTGAATGAGATCCGCATCGGAGGTGATCGACGGACCCGGCAAAACCTCTTCCTCGATGATCTCCGCCATCGCCGGCATCGAGGCGATCTTCCGGACGAATTTCACCGCCGCCAGCATTTCGGCGACATCCGCCTCGGTCGAAAAGGCGTTGGCGACGATTCTGGGATAGTCGCGCGGATTGGCGGAACGGAGCATGATTTCGCCGCGGCTCGACGGACGGCAATTGGACAGCCCGATGGAAAAGCCCGGCCATGGATCGGGTGTCAGGATTGGCCGTTCGCCGCTCTTTGGAATGACCGTCGAAAACGCCTGGAAATAGAGCTGCATGTTGGGCCGTGCCGCCGCAGGGTCAGTGCGGAAGAAACCGCCGGCATTGTTCATCGACAGCGACAGTGGGCCTGAGCGCAAAAACACGTATTGCATGCCGACCAGCAGCTTGCCCCACCACGGGCGCAGGATCTGGTTGAGCGTCGGCAACCGGCCCTTGAAGGTGTAGTTGATGCCGACATGGTCCTGCAGGTTTGCCCCGACATTTTCGTTGACGTGAACGACAGGAATGCCGAGCGCGCCGAGAAGCGCCGACGGGCCGACACCGGAAAGCTGCAGCAGTTGCGGCGAATTGACCGAACCGCCCGACAGGATGACCTCGCGGCCGGCACGGGCGGTCTTTGTCTCGCCATTCTGGAGATACTCGACACCGACGGCGCGCTTGCCCTCGAACAGGATTTTTGTCGCCAGCGCGTTGATCTCGACGCGGACGTTTTTGCGCTTCATTGCCGGGCGCAGGAAGGCACGCGCCGCCGACATGCGGCGGCCGTTCCTGGTGGTGATCTGGTAGACGCCGACGCCTTCCTGCGAGGCGCCGTTGAAATCCGGGTTGAGCGGCAGGCCGGCCTGGTTGGCGGCGGCGAGATAGCGCTTGGTGAGCGGATGGACGGAGGTCGAGCAGTCGGTGACATGCAGCGGCCCGCCGACGCCGCGCCATTGGTCGGCGCCGGCCTGATTGTCCTCCAGCGCCTTGAACGCGGGCAGCAGGTCGTCGAAGCCCCAGCCGGGATTGCCGGCCGCTGCCCAGGCGTCGAAATCCTCGCGCGCGCCCCTGATCCAGACCATGGCGTTGATCGAACTCGAGCCGCCGAGCAGCTTGCCGCGCGGCCAGTGGTCGGCATTGCCGGCAAGCCCAGGGTCAGGCTCGGCTTTGTAGTTCCAGTTGACCGCCGGGTCGAAGAACGTCTTGCCGTAGCCGAGCGGCATCTGCACGTAGAAGCGACGGTCGCTGCCGCCGGCCTCGAGCACCAGCACCGAGAAGCGGCCGGAAGCCGACAGCCTTTCGGCCAGGACCGAGCCGGCCGAGCCGGAACCGACGATGATGAAGTCATAGGTCTGCATGGCGGCTGCGGCTGGCTCCGGAATTCGGCTCTAACCTAGGCTTCGGCGCGACGCGGCGTCGCCGGGTCTTCCGGCATCCGATGTGAAAAAAGCGACTGGTGATAGTCGGTTTGAATGGCCGCCTGTGGCCTGTTGCCGGAGTTCAGTCGCGTTCGCGCCCACCCGGGTCGAACAGGGCCGCCACCTCGTTGGCTTCTTCCAGCAGGAAAGTGAACACGCTTGGGTAGGATTTGATCGAACCGGACAGAGGATCATCACTCTCCCAGCGAAAGACCCTCCCATCCGAATTCATGCAAATTAAATCTCCGTTGTCCCCTAGCGCACCAATAAAGAGAACATCGTCTGGTGCATTGCTTGGCCGTCTCTCTATATTCGGTTCCAGTATGGAGAATGGTTGTTGACCTGCCTCCACCAAATTTGTGCGTGACCAGCTACGTCGCAGCCCATATACGCTTATACAATTCGCAAACAGACCCATCCCGTTGTGAAGCATGAGAAAACAACGGAAATTATCTGGAAGTCGATGCGAAAGTTCAAACTCAAGCTGCTTAATTCCGATGGCGCCAAGTGGCGCATACAGCTGATGCAAATGCGCTTGAGGCGCTCGATGTGGGGTATGGCCAATCCACTCCGTTCCATCCGGATAGGTCTTCTGCCCGAGGCGTTTCCATTTATCGACTAGGGTTCGGAGCTCTCTGTATGCACGAGCGTCTTCATTGCTTGACCATTCTTCCTGCGAACGCATTGTCCCTAATAGCTCCATTTACCCACTTTGACGGGTTCCTAGGGTCTACCTTGTCAACCTGACCTATCACATCGAAAACAACGGGCGAACATCACAGAGTTGGTAATCACGCCCGACGGTGACTTTCGCGCCTACAACTAGGGTTGCCAGCCAGTTCGTTCGGCCGGAGACGTGAGACTTGCCAAGCTGCGATCCGCTGCGGAAGTCCAGCTGTTGCAATGTCGGTGAGCCTCGCTACGGCTTTGATTGATCTGTTTGCGTTCAGTAATGTTCGCCGGTGACGCTCAACATTACGATTGCCGTTGAAGAGGTTAGATGTTCTCCAGCTTGATCGAAAGATTTCGTCGGCAGCCAGACCTCGGTCGTGCGCCTCAGCGTGGTAAAGCGTTGGGCGACATTGCCGCTGGAGCATTGGAAGGCGGCTTGGCATCCGATTTTCAACGAGTAGGGGATTTGTTCTGGGTTGGCAGTCCGACAAATCATATACGCTATCTGCTGAAATTTCAGGCGTTGAAAGGCATGACCTTCTCCGCGTGTTGGGGCGTCTCGATCGACTTTGTACCAATTTTCAAAGGCGGAAGCCTCCGGTGGAAAAGAACGGCGAAGTCAGCGAATTTTGACCTTTGCATTGACCCGATTGATTCATCGGGCCGGATTCCCAACTGGTGCTCATTCTATAGTAACGATAGCGCCTATCAGGTTGAACGCGCCACTTTGGCGGCGCTCAATGCTGCCCAGCAGGACTGGTCCAGAATCACCGAACTAAAGGACGTTGCTGCTAGTTTCGAACAACGATCCAAGATGAAATTTCGACGTTTTTCGTTGGAAAACTATGTGCAAACAGACCTCGCCTGGGGCTTGGCCCTTGTTGCCGTTGGAGACGCGGATCGGGGCCAGCATCACATCGACGCATTTTGTGAGCAATTTGCCGTTGCGCCGGAGACGACCATCCTCGCAAAAGCGAGAAGCGAAGCGGGCGCAATAGCGGCTGGATGACAACTTGCCACCCGTAGCCGAACTTCAAGCTGCGATCACAGGCGATGATCGGCAATCTGCTTGAATTCATAGCGCATGATCGGGCGGGCCGGCGTCCTGCGGGCAACGACCTTGAACCCGGCGCGCGCGAAGGTGGAGGCATATCCGCTGCCGGAAGCGCTCGGCGACACGTCGGCGTCGAAAGGATAGGCTTCGAGTGCCGGAGCATTTGCGCGCCTTGCGACTTCCAGAGCCTGTGCAATCAGCTGGGATGTTACGCCCCGCCGGCGGTATTGTTTTCGCACGTAGAGGCAGGACACGGACCAGACCGGCCTGTCGTCCACGCGCTTGAGCTGCCACAGCCGATCGAGCCAGGGCAGGGCATCTCGCGGTGTCACCTGGCACCAGCCGACAGCCACATCGCCGTCGAAAGCAAGCAAACCCGGAGGCGGACCATGCTGGACGGCTTGCCGGAACGCTGCCTTGTTTTCCTCGCCGGGCCGCTTTCGATAAGAACCACCGATCCGCCCGTACATACACCAACAACGACTGCACACGGCGCTGTCACCGAACAGGTCCTCGAGCGCCGGCCACAGATCGGGCGTCAGTGGGCGAATGCTGAGTTCCATGTCAGCCGTCATTCGCTATCGATGTTGCCCAGTCTAGCCTGCACTGCGCGCTAGCGCATCATAGGTTGCGGTCGATGCGGGGGATGTTCGAAACGGGCATTCACTCAGCATCCCCGCCGTGCTCCGGCTCAGCGCAGAAAACCGAGCACGGCCTCCATGAATTCGGCAGGGTACTCGACGTTCGACAAGTGGACCGCGGGCAGGACAACCAGTTTTGCGCCGGGCGCCGTCGCCGCGATCAGCTCGCTGTGGCTGGCGGCTGTCACCGTGTCGTGGCGGCCGGCGATCACCAGCGTTGGCCTGGAAATCAGCGCTACGGTTCGGCGAAGATCCACATCGCGAACCGCCGCGAACAGGCCAGCCAAGCCTTGCCGGTCGATGGCCAGCAGCATGGCGCGGAATTCTTCGATGACGGGCTCGTTGGCCGCCAGCATACGCGCAGGAAACCAGTTGCCCAGGAACATCTCGGCGGTTTCCGACATGTCCGGCGCCTGCAGCACGGCGGCAATCCGCTCGTCAAACTGCTTTGCCGGTCCGAGATAGGACGAGGTGTTGCTCAGGATCAAGCGCTCGATCCGCTCGGGCGCGTGGATGCCGAGCCACTGCCCGACGAAGCCGCCCAACGACAGACCGAGGAAGTGAACGCGTTCAATGCCCAGGGCATCGAGCAACTCGATCACGTCGCGGCCAAGCCGGTCGAGCGAATAAGCGCCGGCCGGAACGCTCGACCCTCCGTGGCCGCGAAAATCATAACGCAGAACACGGAAATGCTTCGACAACTCGTCGACCTGCATGTCCCACATCCGCAGTGTGGTGGCGATGGAATTCGACAGCATCAGCACGGGTTTCCCGGCGTTGGCGTCGATGCGGTAGGCGATGCGTGTGCCATCGCCGACGGTCACGAAATCCAGCTCATTCATGGTGAATACACCTTCCTTCTTGAAGCGTTGAATGTGGCAAAGCCTAGCTGTGGCGTGCTTTTGATGATATTACAAAGATAGGACGATCTCTGTAATAGAAGCTGACATGGCCGAATTCACCCTGCACGACCTGCAATGCTTCGATGCCGTGGTCCGCTGCGGCGGCTTCCAGCCTGCGGCGGCCATGCTGCATCGCTCGCATCCGGCGGTGTTCGCCGCCGTTGCAAAGCTGGAGCGGCAACTCGACCTCGTCCTTTTGGATCGCAGCGGCTATCGCGTGCGCCCCACCGAGGCAGGGCTGTCGTTCCATCGCAGGGCACAATCGCTGCTGCGCGAGCTGGAAGGTTTGCGGCTTCATGCTGCTCAGCTGTCAATGGGCGAAGAAAGCGAGATCCATGTGGTGATCGGCGACCTTTGCCCGCGCCCGCAGGCACTGGGCATGCTCGGACGGTTCTTCGCCCAGTGCCCGGGCACACGCCTGCATCTGCACTTCGAGGCGGTGGGCGGGCCGTGGGAGCGCCTCTTCGATGACGAAGCCGATTTGATCCTGCACTGGATCGACAAGAGCGATCCGCGGGTGGAATGGATCGATCTGTGCAAGGTGCCATTCGTCCCAGTTGTGGCGTCGGGCTTTCTGCCGGAGCGCATCAAGCACCCCATCACGCCGGATCAGATGCACGCGTTCACCCAATGTGTCATGCGCGACACGGCCCGCCATTCACCGCAACAAGACTACTTCATGATCGAGGGTGCGCCTCAATGCATGGTGGCCGATCAGGGCATGAAGAAGGAAATCATCCTGCAGGGCCTCGGATGGGGCCACATGCCCCGCTTCCTGATCGAGGAGGAACTGCGCGACGGACGCCTGCAATCCATTGCCGGCCGTCATCTGCCAGGCCGCACCGAGGAGTTGGTGGTGGCGCGCCGCCGCGACCGGCCGCACGGGCCGATCTCGAACCGTCTGTGGGACTATATCGAGCAAGAGGCGCCGAAATTGCGCCGGGCGCTCGAACCTCGGAAGCCTGTCCAGTAGGCCAAGCCAGGGCTCGGCATCGAGTGAGTTCTTCGAGGCCGCTTAGCGCACGGGCAAACCAGCGGCCTTACCCGCTTAAGTTCACTGCTGCACAATATGCAGCAGTGAACTGCATCCCATCGCTATTCCCGCTGTTTATGAGGCGCCTTATTGATGTCGCAAGGAGTTCGCCATGAACCGCGTTAACCCGCCCGAAGATTTCCATTTCCCGCGGGGTAGTCCAACGGTCGGCATCCGCCCCTGGCAGCGATCCCGTAGCCTGCGCCTAGCTTCGTCTACAATTCGAAGGACAAGACCATGAATATCGACCGTCGAACGTTCGGCCTCGGCACTCTTAGCGCCGGCGCCCTGCTACTTTCCCCGATCAGCCTCTTTGGGAGCAACGCTGCGGCTATCGCCGCCCCGTCTCCGGCTTCGCTTGCGAGCGCCCACAGGTTCATGCTCGGCAACCTCGAGATCACGGCACTGAGCGACGGCTACCTCAATCTCGGCCTAGAACTCTTCCCTTCCGCAGATCCGGCTGCCGCTGAAGCGCTGCTGGCAAAGGCATTCCTGCCAAAACTACTCCCGACCTCGGTCAATGCTTACCTTGTCACCAGGGGCGACAGACGGGTGCTGATCGATACCGGCACGGCATCGGCGATGGGGCCCATACTGGGACATCTACCTGAGGCACTCGCCACCGCCGGCGTCAGGCCGGAAGAAATCGACACGGTAATCATCACCCACCTCCATCCCGACCATGCCAACGGCCTTGTTGGTAGTGGCGGCACGGCCGCCTTCCCGGCAGCGGAGGTCGTGGTTGCCATGCCGGAATTCGCTTTCTGGCACGATGACGGGATCCTATCCAAGGCGCCCGACCGGATGAAGCCGTACTTCGAAATAGCGCGCAAATCGCTGGTGCCTTACCATGGCAAGATCCGGAAGATCGAAGGTGAGGTCGAGATCGCGCCCGGGATCACCGCATTGCCTGCGCCTGGACACACGCCGGGGCATCTCGCGCTTCGAATTGGCTCTGGTGACGCCAACCTGCTGCTCTTGACTGACGTAATCCACGCCTCCGCGCTGCAATTTGCGCATCCGGAATGGGCAATCGCCTTCGATGTGGACCAGGAGGCTGCAATCGCCACACGCAAGAAGGTGCTCGACATGGTGTCTGCGGATGGCCTGCTCGTCGCAGGCATGCACCTACCGTTCCCGGGCATCGGTCATGTTATCCGCGAAGGCAACGCCTACGCCTACGTCCCGACGCCCTGGCCCGCTTTGTGAACGGGACGGTTCCGGTCTAAAGCGCGTCGCCTCGACCGGCCTCATGCGACGCGCTTTAGGTTGTTGTTTTATGCATGTCGTTATCGCAAAACCGCCGCACACTTTTGCGCGACGTGCGTTAAGTTTATTGCCGACCATGACTTGGTTATGCAGTGAAAGCAAAATCTACGTCCCGGAAATTCGATTGGCGAGCAGCAACTGGCGTACGGCGGGAGCAGGATTGTGCTTTCTCCAGGCGAGCCAGAAGTCGATGGTGTGCGGCCACCACGACAAATATCGGAACTTGACGCCGGGAACCTGAGCCCGCGTGGCGCTCTCAGGGACGAAGCCTCGTCCCACACCCGCCTCGACCAGGCCAAGCATCGCCGACAGTTGAGACACTTCGTAACGGATTTCTGGCCGAAACCCAGCCCTGGCGCATTGTTGTGCAAACCGTCCTTGCCATGCTGCGTCTCCTTCCCGAGGCACCACGACCCATGCCACCCCATCCAGATGGGCTGGCCTTATCTGCCGCTTTAAGGCCAATTTGTCATCCGCCGGCAGTGCCAGCAGCAGGTGATCCGCTAGAAGCCGATGAATCACAACGTCGTCGTGTTCGGCGCGTGGCGTATAAATGATCCCGGCATCGATCACCCCATCTGCAAGCGCCGCAAGCTGCATCTCAGTGCTAAGTGGCATAAGCTCCACCGCGAGCGAGGGGCATTGCGCGCGGAGTTCCCGAAGATGCTTCGACAGCAGGCCTCCTTGCATCGCTCCATCGACATATCCAACCCGGATCCGCCCCTGCTCTCCTGATGACAGCGACTGGGCGCGCCGCCTGAAGCCGTCCACTCGACTGAGGATGGTCTTCGCATCGCCCAAGAGCAGTTCACCGACCGGTGTCAAGGTCAAGCGCTGCTTCTGCCGCCAGAACAAGTCGACGCCCAGTTCAGTTTCGAATTCGCGAATAGCTCTGCTCAGCGGCGGTTGCGATATGCGCAGCCGCTGCGCGGCCCTCGTCACCAGTTCGCTCTCTGCAACCGCAACGAAATATCTCAGGTGTCGCAGGTCCATCTCATACCCTTTTGGTCTGACCTTATATGAACAATGTCCTTTTCGGTATCGATATTGCCTGCTTATGGTTGCGAGCGAAAGATTGGGAAAGGAGATATTTGTGAAGGCGATCGTGTTTGAGCAGTCCGGCGCCGCCGAAGATGTTCTACGCTTTCGAGAGGTGCCCAAGCCCGCCTGCGGTCCTCGCCAAGTGCTGCTGCGCGTGTCCGCCCGGGTAATCCAACCGGCCGATCGGCTATTCATTGCCGGCAAGTACGTGACCCAGCCCGTCTATCCGCAGGTCGCGGGTTACGACGGTGCTGGCATCGTCGAGCAGGTGGGCGAAGAGGTTCGCGAGCTCGACGTCGGTCGCCGCGTAGCATTTCGCAGCCCGGGAGCATGGGCCGAGCACGCTGCCGTGCCGGTCGAGCACGTGCATCCGGTTCCGCTCGAACTCAGCGAAAGCCTTAGTGACGAGCTAGTCTGTCAGTTTCCACTCAACCCGCTCACCGCCTGGGGCCTTCTGGATCTGGCGCCGACGGCGCCTGCCCATCGGGTTCTACTCACAGCAGCGCGCTCCGCGGTTGCCGCCGTTGCCGATCAACTGGCGCGCAAGCGCGGCATGATTGTCGAACGTCTTGTGCGCGAAAAAGAATCCTATCGTCTCCTTGATGCCCAATTCCAGGTCATCGGATCCGGTGCCACTGTTGCAGCAGCGCTGAGCACCGCGGAGCCATACCATCTGGTGCTTGATCCCGTCGGCGGCCCCGATACGGTCTCACTTATCGAGCGCATCTCGCCGGGCGGAAGCCTGTTCTCCTATGGCGTTCTCGACGATCGCTCGTTCGAAGTTAAGGCCTCCATGTTGCTTTACAAGTCCTTGCGCTGGTGCGGCTTCGCGCTCAGTGGCTGGCAGCGCAGCGCCAGCCGGGAGACGCTTGCCAACGCCGCACGCGAATGTTGGGCGCTGCTCGCCGAACATCCCGGCACGCTGCCGGTAATTGCCCGGTATGGCCTGGAAAATTTCAGTTTCGCGCTCGAACATGCGGCGAGATCCGCAGGCGAGGGCAAGGTGGTGCTGATCTGATCTCGAAAGCAGCCAAGTCGAACTCTGTTGTAGATATTGGCCCGTGGCGGCTCGGCCTTCGCCATCGGGCCGCGACCTGTTCAATGGCGCGTTGACCTGTCCGTGCCGTGACGGTACGGGATCGGGACAATCGGTTCGAGAGGATTGGCCATGGTGCATTACGCGGACGGGCGGCCGATCGGCGATCTTACGCTCAGGACGCTGGCCATGCCTTCCGACGCCAATGCGGCAGGCGACATTTTTGGCGGCTGGGTGATGGCGCAGATGGATCTCGCCTGCGGCATCCGCGCCGCCGAGCGCGCCAAGGGCCGCGTGGTGACGGCGGCGGTGAAGGAAATGTCCTTCGCCAAGCCGATGAAGATCGGCGACACGCTGTGCATCTATACGCATGTCGAACGCGTCGGCCGCACCTCGATGACGCTCAAGGTCGAGGCCTGGGCGCAGCGCTATCTCTCCGACCTGATGGAGAAGGTCACCCATGCCGACTTCGTCATGGTGGCGCTGGACGGCGAAGGCAAGCCGAAGGCAGTTCCGGCGGAAGGCTGACCGGCCTGATTCCAGAAGACGGATATAAACAGCCGTCTCTCCCGCGCGGGGGATGCGGGCAGCGATCCCGCGTGGTCTTTGACTAACGGGTTCCCGCATGCGCCTGCAGCGCGACCGGCGGGATATTGGGAGGAAAGACAATGCGTCAACACATGCTGAACGCTGCCCTGGCGGGTGCCTTTGCAGCCTTGCTCTGCCTGTCGTCCGCGAGCGCTTTTGCCGAGGTCAAAAAAGGCGATCCAGGCGCTACCTGTACGTCGGAAAACCGCACCATCAACGGGCAGGCGGCCAAGTGCGAGATCTGCTCGGCGACGAAATGCGATACCAGCGGCACGACGGTGAGCAATTGCCGCAAGGAGACGACCACGACCTGTACGATTGGCGGGAGGGTGGTCAGTCCCAACCCGAAATGGAACCGGATCGAGAAGCTGCCGAAGAGCAAGATGCAGTTACAGCAGTAGGGCTCGTCCGGAGGATTCCGACAGGTTCAAACCCTTGCAGCGCAAGGGTTCAGCTGTGCATGGCGTCGAATTTTTCGCGCGCCGCCTTGACGCGCTCTGTGTTCTTGCGCGCCCATTCGCCGAGCGCATCGACCGGCACAAGCAGCTCGTAGCCAAGATCGGTCAATTCGTAGTCGACCCGCGGCGGGATGGTCGGGAATACCGTGCGGGTGACGAAGCCGTCGCGCTCGAGCCCGCGCAAGGTCGTGGTCAGCATCTTTTGCGAAATGCCGCCGACGGCGCTGCGCAGCTCGTTGAAACGCAGCGGCCCGTTGCCGAGCTTGCCGACGACGAGCACCGTCCATTTGTCGCCGACACGTTGCAGGATTTCCGAGATGGCGCGGCAGTCCTCGGTGCGGTGCGGGTGCCTTGGTAACAAAAAAGTGCCTCCTTGCACATTGAGGTGCCAGTTACTCATATAGCTCAGGTATCTAAACGATACCAGTATTCCCGTAAGGAGAGCCCCCTCTATGTCAAAACCCAAAATCGCCATCATCATTGGTTCGACCCGCGCGGCCCGCTTTGCCGACGTCCCGACCCAATGGATTGCCAAGATCGCCAAGTCGCACGCCGACATCGACGTTGAAGTCGTCGACCTGCGCGATTTCCCGCTGCCGTTCTTCGATGAGGTCGCATCCTCCGCCTGGGTGCCGTCGCAGAACGAAGTGGCGCAGCGCTGGCAAAAGAAGGTCGCCGGATTCGACGGCTTCATCTTCACCGCCGCCGAATACAATCATGGCCCGACGGCCGTGCTGAAGAACGCAATCGACTACGCCGCCAACGAGTGGAACAAGAAGCCGGCCGGCTTCGTCGGCTATGGCAGCGTCGGTGGCGCGCGCGCGGTCGAGCAGCTGAGGCTGCATGCGGTCGAGCTGCAGATGGCGCCGGTGAAGTCCGCCGTACACATCGCCTGGGCCGATTTCCTTGCTGTCAAGCAAGGCGACAAGAAGCTCGACGAGTTCGAGCACCTCAACCAGGCGGCAACCGCGCTGGTCAACGACATTGCATGGTGGGCCAGGGTGCTGAAGACGGCGCGTCAGGCCGATGCCGTCGCCGAGGAAGTCAAAGCGGCCTGAGCACAGGTTCGAACAGTCCTCCCAAGGATTAATTCTCCCAAGCATTGGGGCGGCGCATGCGCCGCCCTTTTTGTTCACACGGCATGGGCGTCCTGCGTTTGCCGTGGCCTGATGATGCAATCGGCAAGGCGGTCCATCTCGTTCAGCTCGTCGGCGTGATGCTGGCCCCACTGGCAAAGTGCCAGCAGGATCGGCTCGAGGCTGAGGCCGAGCCGCGTCGCCGAATATTCGACGCGCGAGGGGATCTCGGCAAAGATCTCGCGGCGCACGAGGCCGTGCTCTTCCATTTCGCGAAGCTGCTGGATCAGCACTTTCTGGGTGATATCGGGCATCAGCGCCTGCAGCGCCGACAGCCGCCGCGGCCCGTCGAAGAGATGGTACAGGATGACCGCCTTCCAGCGGCCCGAAATCACTTTAAGCGCGCGCTCTGCCGGCAGCATCGGCAGTCTCTTGATCAGCTTGGCCATGGTCACCTCCCGGTCAGCAGCCGACAAATCGGTGTGTAGTCGAAGCCAGGCAGATAGTGGCAAACAGCGGCCGATGCCAACAGCGATCGGTGCATGCGATGAGAGCCATTCAACTGAGCCGCTTCGGCGGGCCTGACGTTCTCGACATAGTCGCGGTGCCGAAGCCTGAGCCGCAAGCCGGCGAGGTCCTGGTCCGCGTTCATGCGGCCGGGGTGAATTTCTTCGAAGTGCTGATGCGCGCGGATCGCTATGCGGTGACGCCGCAACTGCCGATGATCCCTGGCGTCGAGGCCGCCGGGATCGTCGAGGCGCTCGGGCATGGGGTGGAGGCTTCCTTGCTCGGCATGCGCGTCGCCGCGCCGTTGTTCGCCTCGAGCCGCCCGTTTGGCGGCTATGCCGAGTATGTGACGATCGACGCAAGCCTGGCCGTGCCGCTGCCGCATGCGCTGTCGTTCGAAGACGCGACGGCATTGATGGTGCAAGGGCTGACGGCGCTGCATCTATCGCGGCAAAGCCCGCCGGCCGGCAAATCGGTGCTGGTCGCGGCTGCCGCGGGCGGCGTCGGTTCGTTGCTTGTCCAGCTTGCCAAGTGCGCCGGCGCGAGCCGCGTCATCGCGGCTGCAGGCAGCAAGGCCAAGCTCGACCTTGCTTTGTCGCTGGGGGCCGACGCTGCCGTCGACTACAGCAAGACGGATTGGCCGGAGCACGTCCGGGCAGCGGCAGGCGGCGCCGGCGTCGACATCATCTACGACATCGTCGGCGGCCCGCTGACGGCGGCCGCGCTCGGGGCCCTTGCGCCTTGTGGAGAGCTGGTATTTGCCGCACTGGGGAGATACAGGCTCGGCGCCCCGCAGATGGAGGCGATGATCGGCCGCAACCAGTCGCTGAGGGGTTTTGCCCTGCTGCCGTTGCTGTCTCCAGACGTCCTCCGTGACGGCCTTTTGGAGCTTTTTCGATCTGGCCGCGAGCGGTGAGCTCAAGGTGACCAACGGCGGCCGCTTCCCGCTCGACCAGGCCACCCACGCGCATCGCCTGCTGGAGGAGCGCGGCGCGACCGGCAAGGTAGTCTTGATACCTTAGCGTGGTGCTCCGCAAGGATCCGAGGATCCGGGCTTGTGCCGTTCCGGCCGTCAGCGAACTCGGTAGAACGGATTAGGCAGCAGGAACAGCTTCTCGGCATGCCCGCCGAACAGGTCGGATGGCTGGTCACCGACATTGGCAATTATCGTGTAGCCGGCCTTTTCGATTTCGGCCCTTATGGGTGCCTTGAAATCTGCGGCGGAGCCGTATTTGGCCCCAGGCTGGACCATGTAAAGTTGCTCATAGCCGGCATAACCGGCCGACTGCAGGTTCTGTTCGGTTGCCTGACGCTGGTCCTCCGGACGTCCGGTGATGAAGAACACTGTGACTTTCGCCGTTTGCGCCTGCCGGAAAACCTCCAGCACAGGGTCGATAGCCGGATCCTTCGCAAGCTGGTCCCAGGCGGCCCAGCCACAGGGACCGTCGATTGCGATGTCGCAGGCGCCGCCGATCGGGCGGCCGAAATTATCACGTGTGATCACTTCCCAGTTGGCCAAAGCCGTCTCGTCGATGTCGAGCACCAGTGCTGGGCGACGCACCTCCATTGCGCGCTTGACGACCCAGTCGCCGGCCTGCTTCGCCACTGCGGCAAGGTCGCGATCATAGTCGCCGGAATCATGATAATTGGCGGCCGCCAGCATCGCATCGCCGACATTGGCTGGCTGGGACGGGCTTGTGAGAAGGAGCGAGTCGGAACGCGCCGGCCAAGGAACATTTGTGCCAATCATCAGCACGATTGCCCCGGCACGCGCAATTCTATTCCAGCCAATCGCCCGCATCACGAGACTTTGCTGTCACGAGAAGTCGGCTGTCAAGCGAGGTCTTCCACGGTAGTGTCTCAGTTTGAAATTTGAAATATGCGAAAGCGCCTATCCCGGTTTGCTTGGTCAATGGATGATCTGTGCGAGAAGATGGACGCCGTTGCGCCCAAGCCCGGCAAGCGCGGTTCCTAAAAGAAACGGTAAGATCGTCCATGGCAGATCGAGATCGTTGGATAATTCATATCAAAGAGCTTCGCTCTAGGCACGGCGTAAGTCTCCTCGAAGCGGAACGCATTGCCTTGTCAGATCCTCACTGGCGACGTTGGGTCGAACGCCACAAAAGCGGTGTGCCGCTCACACCATGGCGGGATAATTCCGGGATTATGTAGATGCCACCCCCGCCGGCCGCGCCCGGCGGCAGCTTTGCGGCCAGCAATGGAAGATCGTTGACCTTCGAAATGCGCTACTACCGGTCGTTGACATTAGGCTCGAATGTCAAGCAATAATATCCGCAGCGGACCACGCGGGATCGCACGTCAAAGAACACGTAGACCGTAGCGTGGCATTGTCGCGAGTGCATTCGAGCGCGAGTGTTCAAGCGCGTTCAGAAAACGAAGCACCTTCATGGATGCCGACGGACCGATTGTCACTCCTCTCACTCGCCTGCTCGGTATTCGCCATCCAATCGTGTCGGCCCCGATGGGGCGTGCATCACGGCCGGAACTTGCAGCAGCAGTGACCAACGCCGGGGGCCTCGGCGGGCTTGGGTTCAGTTGGGACAGCCCGCAGCGCATCGAAGAGCTAGTCGGTGCCGTGCGGCGGCTTACTGATGATGCTCCCTTCCTCGCCAACTTCGTCCTTGAATGGGATCAGCACCAGAGGATGGAAACTGCGCTATCGGCCGGCGCTCGGATCGTCTCTTTCTTCTGGGGTGACATCGCGCCCTACATGGATCGTGCAAAAGCCGCGGGTGCGCTGGTCGTTCACACCGTCGGGACTCCGGAAGAGGCGCGTAGATCAATTGATCTCGGTGTGGATATTCTGGTCGCGCAGGGCAATGAAGCCGGTGGTCACGTGTGGAGCCAGCTATCAACCATGGTGCTCGTGCCACTTGTGGCCGATGTGGCCGGGAAGGTGCCCGTTCTCGCGGCTGGTGGAATTGCCGATGGGCGAGGCCTTGCTGCGGCTCTCATGCTGGGCGCGTCAGGTGTATGGCTCGGCACACGGTTTCTTGCGTCGACTGAAGCGGCTTGTCACGCCGATTACAAGCGGCGTCTCATCGAAGCTGCCGCGAGTGACACGATCGAGACCACTCTTTTTGACGGAGGCTGGCCGGATGCACCGAGCCGCGTGCTGCGGAACCGCACGGTCGAGGCATGGGAAGCGGTGGGGCACCCCGAGTCCGGTTCGAGACCTGGGGAGGGCGAAGAGATTGGCCGCACTCCCGATGGCAACCCAGTGCGGCGCTACTCGTTCGCCAGCCTTCTCAGTGGAGGTCAGGGGGAAATCGACGACTTCGCCATTTACGCGGGCGAGTCCGTCGGATTGGTGCATGAGATTCTACCAGCGTCTGACATTGTCAGAGCCTTGATCGAGGATGCAGCACAGATCATGGCGCAGCGAGCCGGTCATCGCAGCGACTGCTCGACAAAGGGCTGAGAGGACGGCGTGGGTGTAATTCTGATGGGAGATTGAAGCAGTCGTGGCATACGAAGCTACGATCTTGTGGCGTCTGCTACATTATTCCGGATAGTTCCACGGAAGCAGCAAATCAACACAGATGAGCGCTGTCGCAAATTCGCACGCACTCACATGGCAGCCAATCATCAAGCCTCGCTAATCTACAAGATGGCGGTGTACTGAAAGTGCGCTAGCGTGCGAACTTCGACACGTGCGATAATGGGATTACAGTCTAGATCTCAAACTGAGACACTACGCTTCCACAGGTCCTGGAGACTGCGACGCTGAATTGGACATTCCAGATGCCGAATGTCTCTATGGGTTGCTGTAAGCTACACGATTTCCGCCGTCGCGGTCTTTCCCTCCGACAGGTGACGCATCGCCGGAACCGCCGGTCGAAATGCGTCACCCGAAAATCGTGGCGGATACGCGCTTTGCCGTGCCCTATGCCGCCTGAACGATCTCGACCAGTTCAACGTCGAACACCAGATCCCGTCCCGCTAACGGATGATTGCCGTCGAGCTTGACGCTGGTGTCGTCCTGACCTTGCCCCTCTGATCTAATCCGGTTTGAAGTTCGTTCTGGCCATCGAGAGGACCAGGACATGAAACGCAGCCGCTTCTCTG